>NZ_JAXION010000087.1:0-19240 GCF_049311045.1 Rhodococcus sp. 7Tela_A2
GGGGTACCCGCCGCCGGGACTTCGGGGGGGGGCGCGCCCTGCGCCCCGGGGGGGGGGGCCGCCGGGGACTCAATACGAGTCGTAGCGGATGTTCTCGAGCGGAGTACCCGTCTCGAGCAGTCGCTGCACGGTGGAGCGCACCATCGCTGCGGAGCCACAGACCAGCACCTGGTGATCGCCGAACGCCCCGTACGACGTGACGATGTCGCCGAGCGTGCCTTCGAGGAACTCGTCGGGGTCGATGCCGAAATCGCCGACGTGCGAGACGATCCGGTCGTAGAACGGATCCTGGATCGCGGGGTCGTACAACGACTCGGTCACCGGCACGATCGTCAGCCAGGGCAATGCTTCCCCGAGTAGGGCCAGCATGTCCGCCGCGTAGAGGTCCCGGGGCGTGCGGGCACCGACGAAGAGGAAGGTGCGGGGCGGCTGTGGCCGCCGCGCGACGTCGAGGAGCAACGCGCGCAGCGGGGCCAGGCCGGTACCGCCGGCGATCATCACCACAATGCGTCCGGTGTCGTCGACGTGGAGGTCACCTCCGCGGGGGTTGCCGACGGTCCACACGTCCCCGGGACTGGTCGACTCGACGATCGTTTTGCTGACCCATCCGCCCGGCACGGTGCGGACGTGGAATTCGAGCTTGCCGTCCATCGACGGGGGGAGTGCGGGCGACAGGCGGCGCGGCAGGTTCGGACGCTGCGGCACGGTCACGTCGACGTACTGGCCGGCGCGGAACGGAACGATGTCGCTGTTGCATTCGAGCCGCACGACGGCCAGATCGGTTCGCAGGCGGTGGTGCTCGACCACGGTCGCGGAGACCGCGATGTCGGTGTCGGTCGATGACGGCGTAGCCGACTGCATACGTGACCCCCGGGTGGTGTGGCGCGGTGTTGCACAGACTCTAGGCGAGGAACACGCACCCCGACAGAGTGGAACGTGTTTCAGTTTTGCCGGTGCAGCGGTTATCGTGGCGGGAACCGGGTGACGCTGACCACATCAGAAGCCCGTACCCCGGGCCGTCACACCCCCGGACCACGACACCGACCGGAAGGACGACATGATCGAGGAGTACGCGGACCTGCACCGGCCCGTCTTCACCCCGGACCTGCTCATCACGGCGCTCGACCGCAGCGCGGACCGTCCGGCGCTGTACCTCGGCGACGTCGTCCTCACCGGCGCCGAGATGCGCGGTGCCATCAGCAGGTTCCAGCAGGCCCTCGGGTCCGTGGGAATCGGCCAGGGGTCATCTGTCGCGATGCTGTCGAAGAACCGGCCGGAAGTCCTCATCTCGATGGGTGCGACGATGGTCGCCGGATGCCGCAACAGTGCGCTCAATCCGATGGGTTCGCTCGCCGATCACCTGTACATCACCTCCGATGCCGAGATCGAGACCCTCATCTTCGATCCGGATCACTTCGAGGAGCGGGCCGCCGAGCTGCAAGCCCAGATCCCGACCTTGAAGAATCTGTTCTCCCTCGGTCCGTCGGCTGTGGGCACGGACATCCTCGCGCTCGCCGATCAGTTCACCGAGCAACGCCTCGTGGCTGCTCCGGTGTCGGCCGAGGACACGTCGTCGATGGTCTACACCGGGGGAACCACCGGAAAGCCGAAGGGCGTGATGGGGTCGTTCCGGTCCGGCGCGGCGCTCAACCAGATCCAGATGGCGGAGTGGCAGTGGCCCGACCAGCCGCGCTTTCTGATCTGCACCCCGCTGTCCCACGCCGGCGCCGCGTTCTTCGTGCCGACGCTGCTGCGCGGCGGCTGCCTCTACGTGCTGCCGTACTTCGAACCCGGCCTCGTCCTCGAGACCATCGAGAAGCACCGCATCAACGCCACGATGCTCGTACCCACGATGATCTATCTGCTGCTCGACCACCCCGACTTCGACGCGCGCGACCTGTCGAGCCTCGACACGCTCTTCTACGGCGCGTCGGCGATGTCACCCGCCCGGCTCCAGGAAGGGATCGAGCGCCTCGGGCAGGTGTTCTTCCAGTTCTACGGGCAGTCCGAGTGCGGCATGACGATCTCGGTGCTGCGCAAAGAGGAACACCTCGCCGACGATCCGGAACGACTCGCCTCGTGCGGACGTCCGGTGCCATGGCTCGACGTACGCCTGCTCGACGACGACCTGCGCGAAGTGCCACAAGGGGAACTCGGCGAGATCTGCGTGCGCGGCCCGCTCGTCATGAAGGGGTACTGGAAGAAGCCCGACGAGACGGCAGAAGCGCTGCGCGGTGGGTGGCTGCACACGGGCGATGTCGCGCGTGCCGACAAGCACGGCTTCCTCACCATCGTCGACCGCAAGAAGGACATGATCGTCACCGGCGGCTTCAACGTGTTCCCCCGGGAGATCGAGGACGCGATCTCGTCCCACCCCGCCGTCGCCTCGGTGGCGGTCGTCGGTGTGCCCGACCAGAAGTGGGGTGAGGCGGTCAAGGCATGCGTCGTGCTGCGTGACGGCCAGACCGTGACCGCGGAAGAACTGATCGAGAAGGTCCGTGCGGCCAAGGGATCCGTGCACGCTCCCAAGTCCGTGGACTTTCTCGATTCGCTGCCGCTCACGCCCCTCGGCAAGCTCGACAAGAAGACGCTCCGCGCGTCGTACCGCTAGATCTGCCGGCGCCGGAACGGCCGGCTTCCCTGCTCGATCGCTGCCTGACATACTCCGTCGCATGGCAAACGGGGGACCCCAGCGGGTCGAGGTGCGATTGGCCGTCGAGTATCCGGGGACAGGGACGGTGAATACGCGGGGTAGCGGGGCGATGAGGCCGGTCGAGCCGGTGCCGCCGATCTGTGCCCGCCACGGCGAACCCGAGGTCGACCGCGTGCGTGTCACCGTCTCGTCGGATGCGGTGCGCCCCCAGGGGAAGTCCGGTCGTATCGGCTCGGCCCTCGAAGCCGCGTACACCGTGCAGGTCGCTGCCGTGGAGTGGCCGACGTGCTCGCAGTGCGTCGCCGTCCGCGTGCGCTGGCAGATTGCCGCCGCCGCAACCTGTACGGTCCTCGGGATCGTCTTCCTGGCGTTGGTGTTCGCGCTCGTGCAGGGCGCGCCGAAGGTGTACGGGTTCGTGTTGCTCAGCGTCTTCGGGCTGTCGTTCCTGCCCATCTATGTTGCACTGCGCGTCATCGAACCGCGCCGGGCGGCGCTCGGTGTGACTCTCGCGGACTGCGGTTCGGAACTCGTGGTGTCGCAGGCGCATCCGGAGTTCGCCCGTGCGGTTGCCGCGCAACGCGCCTGACCGCAGTGCTTGCAGGCGCGGTGGTGACAGACGCGGCGGGTTTACAGCGGATCGAAGCTGATGTTCTGGCGCGGCGTGCCCGCCGCGGAGAGCGCGTAGATGGTGGTCCGGATCATCGACGGTGAGCCGGAGATCTGAATCTGGCGGTCGGCCCACGATCCGAACTGCCCGACGACCTTCCCGAGCTTGCCGTACATCGTGCGGTGGAGGCCCTTGGGCGTTTCCCGTACGGGAACCGGGTGCCACCAAGGGTTCTCCCTCTCCTCCACGACGGGAACCACCGTGAGCCACGGGTTGGTCATCGCGATCTGCCACAGCGTCTCGAGGTCGTAGAGGTCGCACGGGTACTTGCCGCCGTAGAACAGGTGCACTCGCGGATTGGTGCCGCGCATCGCCATCTCCATGATCTGCGCGCGGAGCGGTGCCAGGCCGGTGCCCGACGCGATCATGAGCACGTCCTGGCCGCTGTCGCGATCGACGCGCAGGCCACCGAGCGGCGGTCCGATCAGCCAGCGGTCACCGACGCGCACCTCGTTGACGAGCGCGGGACTGACCCAGCCGGAGGAGACGCGCCGCACGTGGAATTCGACCTGCCCGTGCGGGTTCGGCGGAATGGCGGCCGACAGGTAGCGCCACATGTGGGGTCGCTGGGGGATCTGCACGCTCATGTACTGCCCGGCGTAGTGCGGGATCGGTGTGTCGGTCTCGAGGCGGATGATCGCCACGTCGGGAAGGACTCGCTCGTGGCCGACGACCGTCGCGCCCCAGACCGCGGGCAGATCGTCGGTGGCCGCAGCGACGGCCATCGTTTCCACGAGCCGGCCGATCACCTCGGCCCAGGTCCGTTCCAGAGTGGCGGTCCACAGGATGATCGGGGTGCATTCACGGATCGCGAAGAGCAGCGCGTAGCCCGCCGAGCGGAAGTGTTCCGGCTTGACGCCGTACTTTCGGTGGTCGCGTGCGAGCTGTCCGAGGAAGGCTTCGACGGCACCGAAGTCGGTCAGCCGGTTGACGACCCATCCGATCGCGGTCGTGAACCGATGCCGCATGCTCTCCATGCCCGCCGGGAACAGTTCGCGAATGCCGGTCGACTCGGACCAGAGGGTGGTGTAGAACGCCGACGCGAACCGTTCAGGGCCGGTGGGGGTGGCCGCGATCGACGCGAAGCTCAATTGCACTCGCGCGATGGCGAAAGTCTCCAACGCCATCCTCCCACGTACTGCGCCTGCTGGACGCCGTCACTGTAGTCGGTCACGGAGCGGTCGGCTACACCGTGCGCCCCGATCTGTGGCTATGGTGTGAATCACAGCCGCAAGAAACTTGAGCGGAACAAACTCAATCTTGTATCCGTTGTGCATAGCGAACCTCGTGGACACCGGTCCGCAGGTATAGGAATCAGCAGTTTTCGAAGTGAAAGGGGCGTGCGGTGGATTCGTTCAACCCGACGACCAAGACTCAGGCCGCATTGACGGCCGCTCTCCAGGCGGCGTCCACCGCGGGCAACCCGGACATCCGGCCGGCACATCTTCTGGTGGCCCTGCTCGACCAGCCCGACGGCATCGCCGCTCCGCTCCTCGAAGCGGTGGGCGTGAACCCCGCCGCAGTGCGGAGCGAAGCCGAACGGCTCGTCGGTGCACTACCGCAGACCACCGGGGCGACCACCACACCCCAGCTCGGTCGCGAAGCGATCGCAGCGCTCTCCGCGGCGCAGAAGCTCGCGACCGAGCTCACCGACGAATTCGTCTCCACGGAGCACGTTCTCGTCGGTCTCGCCAGTGGTGACTCCGACGTCGCCAAGCTTCTCGTTGGTCAGGGTGCGACGCCCACGGCCCTGCGGGATGCCTTCACAGCCGTGCGCGGAAACCGCCGGGTGACCAACGCGGACCCGGAAGCCACCTACCAGGCACTCGAGAAGTACTCGACCGACCTCACGGCACGTGCTCGCGAGGGAAAGCTCGACCCGGTCATCGGCCGCGACAACGAGATTCGCCGCGTGGTGCAGGTGCTCTCGCGCCGCACCAAGAACAACCCGGTGCTCATCGGTGAACCCGGCGTCGGCAAGACCGCGATCGTCGAAGGGCTCGCCCAGCGCGTCGTCGCGGGCGACGTGCCCGAATCGCTGCGCGGCAAGACCGTCGTCGCCCTGGACCTCGGCGCGATGGTGGCCGGCGCGAAGTACCGCGGCGAGTTCGAAGAGCGTCTCAAGGCCGTTCTCGACGAGATCAAGGACTCCGCCGGCGAGATCATCACCTTCATCGACGAACTGCACACCATCGTCGGTGCCGGTGCGACCGGTGAGTCCGCGATGGACGCGGGCAACATGATCAAGCCGATGCTCGCGCGTGGTGAACTCCGCCTCGTCGGTGCGACCACCCTCGAGGAGTACCGCAAGTACATCGAGAAGGACGCCGCCCTCGAGCGGCGTTTCCAGCAGGTCTTCGTGGGGGAGCCGAGCGTCGAAGACACCGTCGGCATCCTGCGTGGCCTCAAGGAGCGGTACGAAGTGCACCACGGTGTGCGCATCACCGACTCTGCTCTCGTTGCCGCGGCGACGCTCTCGGACCGGTACATCACCTCGCGGTTCCTTCCCGACAAGGCCATCGACCTCGTCGACGAGGCAGCGTCGCGCCTGCGCATGGAGATCGACTCGCGTCCCGAGGAGATCGACACGGTCGAACGGATCGTCCGTCGCCTCGAGATCGAGGAGATGGCGCTGGAGAAGGAAACCGACGCCGCCTCCAAGGACCGCCTCGAAAAGCTGCGCGCCGAACTCGCGGACGAACGGGAACGGCTGAACCAGCTCACCACGCGCTGGCAGAACGAGAAGACCGCGATCGACTCCGTACGCCAGGTCAAGGAGCAGCTCGAAGCGCTGCGCGGCGAGGAGGAACGGGCAGAGCGCGACGGCGACCTGGGCAAGGTTGCCGAACTGCGGTACGGCCGCATCCCCGAACTGGAGAAGCAGCTCGAGGCAGCCGCTGCCGCGTCGGGGACCGCAACCGGTGACGACGTGATGCTCAAGGAGGAAGTCGGGCCCGACGACGTCGCCGATGTCGTCGCCGCATGGACCGGTATCCCCGCCGGACGCATGCTCGAGGGCGAGACCGCGAAGCTCCTCCGGATGGAGGACGAACTCGGCAAGCGTGTCGTGGGACAGGACCGGGCGGTGCAGTCGGTATCCGATGCGGTGCGTCGTGCCCGCGCCGGTGTCTCCGACCCGAACCGTCCGACCGGATCGTTCCTGTTCCTCGGCCCGACCGGTGTCGGTAAGACCGAGCTGGCCAAGGCACTCGCCGATTTCCTGTTCGACGACGAGCGCGCCATGGTGCGCATCGACATGTCGGAGTACAGCGAGAAGCATTCGGTCGCGCGTCTGGTCGGTGCGCCTCCGGGGTACGTCGGCTACGAGTCGGGTGGCCAGCTCACCGAAGCCGTGCGCCGTCGCCCCTATTCGGTGGTGCTGTTCGACGAGGTCGAGAAGGCTCACCCGGACGTGTTCGACACGCTGCTCCAGGTGCTCGACGACGGTCGGCTCACCGACGGGCAGGGACGCACCGTCGATTTCCGCAACACGATCCTGATCCTCACGTCCAACCTGGGCGCCGGGGGCGACAAGGAGCACGTGATGGCGGCGGTGCGGTCGGCGTTCAAGCCCGAATTCATCAACCGGCTCGACGACGTGGTCGTGTTCGATCCGCTCTCGGAGGAGCAGCTCGCGCAGATCGTCGACATCCAGCTCGCACAGCTGGCCGACCGGCTGCAGGCACGGCGGCTCACGCTCGACGTCAACTCCAGCGCGCGGCTGTGGCTGGCGGTGCGCGGATACGACCCGCAGTACGGTGCCCGTCCGCTGCGCCGGCTCATCCAGCAGGCGATCGGCGACCAGCTCGCCAAGAAACTGCTGGCCGGAGAGATCCGGGACGGCGACACGGTCCCGGTGGGCGTCAGCGAGGACGGCGACCACCTCGTGATCGGTAGCTGACCCACCCGCGTGCGCGTTTCCGGTAGCACTCGCTACCGGAAACGCGCACGCCTACTGTGGGAGGGGTTATGACACAGCCGCATGATCCGCGCACGCCGCAGGAGCGGGCCTACGCACTCGACGAGTCGCAAAACGGTACAGCCCCCGAGTCGCAAGATGCTGCGCCGCACGACGAGTCGCAGCAGGACCGGGCGCCCGAGAATGCAGCACACGACGACACCCGTGTGCTGCACACCGACGATCCCACCGCCGCGTACGGGACGCCTGTCACCAACCCGACCCTCGTGTATCCGGAACCCGGTCCGTATGCCGAGACCGCACAGGCCTACCAGCCGACACAGGGTTATCCGCCGATGCAGGGATACCAGCCGACGCAGAGCTATCCGCCGGTGCAGGGTTACCCACCCTCGCAGCCGTACCAGCCGACGCAGGCGTTCGCGCAACCTCAGCACCAGCCGCCCGGCGGCTACCCGCCGAACGTGTCGCCTCCCGACAGTCCGTACGCACCCGCGGAACCGCCGAAGTCACCCCGGGGCCCGCGCTGGGGGCTCCTGCTCCTCGCTGCTGCGGTCCTCATCGTGCTCGGCGGCACCGCGGGGTTCCTCCTCAGCCGTAGCGAGACGTCCGATTCGGCCACCGGCACCCGCCCGTTCACCACTCCCGCGCCTACCGCGCCGGTATCGCCGGGCCCGTCTCCGGACGCGACGCCTTCACAACCGCTCGACGAGCTTCCCGGTGGTCTCGGTGAGATCATCGGTGACTCCGGCGCAGTGGTCGGTACGGTCACCGCGAACGACGGTGGGAGCATCACGATCAGTGGCATCGGCGGATCACTCGTCACGGTGCTGCTCACTCCGGACACCGAGATCATCACGCTCTCGGGAGACGACCCGTCCGCGCTGGTGGTCGGCTCGGCCGTGATCGCGACCGGCACGCCCGTCGAATCCGGCCGGATGACCGCCGACACCGTCGTCAGCGCGTCGATACCGTCGTTCGACGGTCCGGGTCGCTGACACGCTAGGCTTTCGTGTCGATGACGTTCATGTGGTTTGCTCTCGCCGCGGTCGCGCTGCTCGGTGCGGTCGCGCTGCTCTACGTCGACCGGACCCGGCGCGAGCAATCCGGGCGCGTACGCGAAATCTGGGCACGGGCGCAGGGCTACAAGTACAGCTCCTCGGACGACCAGTTGCCGTCGCACTGGCACCGTGCCGCGCTCGCCAAGCAGGAATACCTCGGCGCCATCGATGTCGTGCGCGGCGTCCGGCGCGGGGAGAACTTCACCTTGTTCGACATCGAAGAAACCGCGACGATCATCGCGGTGCGCCGCAAGGTGGGTTCGGACGTCGACATCGATCTGCGGCTGAAGTCGACGCCGCCCCCGAAAGACGCGGACATGAACCTGCTCGGTTCGATCGGACCCCGCATCGTGTTCGCCACCGATCTGGAGATCGCGCGGCGCGTGTGCGACCAGCGCATGGTCTCGTTCACGCAGTCCATCCCCGACCACGTGCAGATGCTGTGGAGCGAAGGCGAGTGGACCCTGGGATCCATTCCCGTGGGCAGCACCGGACGCGAATGGGACTCGGCCATCGAGACCGTCGCCCGGTTGTCCGGGATTCTGCACGTGCTTCCGCCCCCTGCCGGACCGTCGGAATCCGGGGAGCCTGCCCGCAGCGAGCACGACCCGGGCCGCCCGTCCACCCATCGCTGACATCTCTCGGCAGCCGGTGCCACCGCGACGACACGCTGCACCTGTGCAGCACTGACTCGTGCACCGCACCGGCCGGATCAGGGGCCTCGGTGCGCTGGGACGATCGACGGCTCGCCAGGGTGCGGGGACACAGTGGGATGCGATTCAGCTCACATCCGGTGACGAATGTTGCATGATGACAGCACCGGGGGGCGTCTCGATCAGGAGGTCCACGTGACCGACAGCTCCCCCACGGATGACACCCCGAACACGACCGCGAGCGCCGACACGGCCGCAGCGCCGGCCGCCTCACCGGCAACCGACGGCCCCCTCCACGACGTGATCATCATCGGGGCGGGACTGTCGGGCATCGACTGCGCCTACCGGATCCTCGAGAAGAATCCCGGCTGCGACTACCTGGTCCTCGAGCGCAGGCAGCGCGTCGGCGGGACCTGGGATCTGTTCCGTTATCCGGGCGTGCGGTCCGACAGTGACATCTACTCGCTCAGTTATCCGTTCGAGCCGTGGGCGAAGCCGGGCGCACTGGCCGAAGGTGCCGACATCAGGGACTACATCGAGCAGACCGCTCGCAAGTTCGGTATCGCCGACCACATCCGCTTCGAACGCCACGTGCTGACCGCCGACTGGGACTCGGGCTCCGACACCTGGACACTGGGCGTCGAAGCTGGTGAAGGTGACGAGAAGCGGCACGAAAGCTACCGGTGCCGGTTCGTCGTCTTCGCGACCGGCTACTACGACTACGACCAGCCGTACACCCCGAGGTTCGCCGGAGCAGAGGACTTCACGGGTCCGATCGTGCATCCACAGCACTGGCCGGAGGACCTCGACTACCGGGGAAAGCGCATCGTCGTGATCGGCAGCGGCGCGACCGCGGTGAGTCTGATTCCCAACCTCACCGACCAGGCGGAGCACGTGACGATGCTGCAGCGCTCGCCCTCCTACATCTTCTCGGCCAAGCAGAAGCAATACCTCGTGCCCGTTGTCCGGAAGCTCCTGCCACCCGCGGCGGCGCACCGGGTGATCCGGTGGCGTTATGCGACGCAGACCGCGGCGATCGTGCACCTCACGCACCGTTTCCCGAAACTGGGCCGCAAGATGATCCGCGCGAACGTGGCGGCCAACCTGCCCGAGGACTATCCGGTCGACGTGCACTTCAACCCGAGCTACAACCCGTGGGACCAGCGCATGTGCATGGTTCCCGACGCCGACCTGTTCAACGGCATCACGGACGGCTCCATCGAGATGGTCACCGACCACATCGAACGCTTCGACGAGACCGGCGTGCGACTGACCTCCGGCCGGCACCTCGACGCCGACATCATCGTGACCGCAACCGGCCTGCAACTGCTCGGCTTCGGCGGGACGCGACTGGTGGTCGACGGCGACGAGCTGAAACCGCACGACCGTTTCGTTTTCAAGAGCCACCTGCTCGAGGACGTCCCCAATATCGCGTGGTCGGTCGGCTACACCAACGCCTCGTGGACACTGCGCGTGGATATGACCGCGCGTTCGGTCGCGAACCTCATCAGATACATGCGTGAGAACGGCTACACCCATGCCTATCCCCACCTGGGTGCCGAGCCGATGACCGCGCAACCACTGTGGGACCTCGAGGCCGGATACGTGGAACGCTCGCCGGACGCGCTGCCGAAGTCGGGAACTCGAGGGCATTGGCGGGTCCGTCACAATTACTACCGCGACGCCATCGACCACCGGATCAGTAGGGTCGAGGACTCGATGGTCTTCGGTTCGGTCGAACACTCGCAGGATCTCCTCGGGTGATCGATCCCCGCGGTCTGGCGGCGCGCTGATTCTTGCGCTCGCCGCTACTGTGGCGGCCATGACTTCAGCTTCGCGTCCCGTCGCGCTCGTGACCGGCCCCACCTCGGGAATCGGTGCAGGATTCGCGAGGACCCTCGCCGAACGTGGATACGACCTCGTCCTCGTCGCCCGTAACCGGTCCGCTCTCGACGACCTCGCTGCCGAACTGCAGCGCACCTCCGGCGCGTCCTCGGAAGTGCTGCCTGCCGACCTCGCGACGACGGAGGGGCGCGCTGCGGTAGCGGAGCGACTCGCCCGCGGAGTCGACATGCTGGTCAACAACGCCGGCTTCGGAACCACGGGCGAATTCTGGACCGCCGATCCTCAGTTGCTGCAGGCGCAACTCGACGTGAACGTCACCGCGGTCGTCCAGCTCACGCGTGCGGCGTTGCCGCCCATGATCGCCGCGGGCAGGGGCGATGTCATCAACGTCGCGAGTGTCGCGGGCCTGGTGCCCGGGCGCGGGTCCACCTATTCGGGGAGCAAGGCGTACGTCGTCTCGTTCACCGAAGGGCTCGCCGGGGGACTCCTCGGCACGGGCGTACGGGCACAGGCGCTGTGCCCCGGGTTCGTGCGTACCGAGTTCCATCAGCGCGCGGGGATCGACATGTCGTCCACCCCGGGTGTGCTGTGGCTGGACGTGGACAAGGTGGTGCGCACGTCGCTCGCCGACCTCGAATCCGGCAAGGTGCGGAGCATCCCGGGCATCCAGTACAAGGTCCTCGCCACCGCCGGGCGACTCGTGCCGCAGAACCTGGTGCGCAAGATCGCCGCGCGTCTGGGCAACGGCCGCGGGCGGACGTAACCGGCGTACTCCCGCCGGGCGGAAACAGACTCGGGAAGATCACGGTACGGACACGCGGGGGATGACACGCGGGATCCCTCTGTCGCACCACCCACCCACGTCGGTACATTCCTCGACGTGACCTCTGTGGCTCTGGTGATTGTTGTGGCTTCTGTGGCAGCAGTGCTGCTCTGGATACGCGCAGGTGTGCAGCGCCTCCGCACGCTGTTCGCCCGTTATCGCGACAGCCTGCGTCTGCTCCGCGACGAACTCGACGACCGCTACGACCTCATCCCCACCCTCATCGCCGCGTCGGCAGGAGCGGGCGTCGACCGCGCACTGCTCCGGCCCGTCGTCGGTGCCCGTTCGCTCGCCATCGAGATGCGCGACCAGCGTCTCGGGCTCGCCGAGCGTGCCGCCGCCGAGAACACGCTGTCTGCGGCGCTGCACGACCTGCTCGGCGGTCTCGACGGCGTCACCCACTGGCCGTTCGTGCGCGTCGCCCGCGAACTGGACGTGCGGGAGCAACGCATCACCGGCGCCGTGCGCGTCTTCAACGACATCGGCACCACCTTGAACGACGCGGTCGGCCGGTTCCCCACGTCGATCTACGCCAAGATCGGGGCCGTCGGTCCCGTCCCGCTCTTCGAAGCACCCGCTCCGGTCGCGGCTCCGGAAACCGACGGCTCGGCCGTCGAGGCCGGAGTGCTCGCAACGAAGCCCGGCACGGGTTCCGATCCCGTCGCCGCCTGACCGCCGGGCGGGCGACTAGGCTCGTTGCCGACGCAGCGCTGCCAACCGGGCGGCCGCGCAGACGCGGACGCGACGAACGGCCGCGCGAGACGACGATGAGGAACGCGAATGAGTGACCGTGACGAACTGGCAGCACTGGTACGTGAGCTGGCGGTGGTGCACGGCCGGGTGACGTTGTCGTCCGGCAAGGAAGCCGATTACTACGTCGATCTGCGTCGCGCGACTCTCCATCACCGCGCGGCTCCGCTGATCGGCACGCTGCTGCGTGAACTCGTCGCCGACTGGGACTTCGACGCCGTCGGTGGGCTGACCATGGGCGCCGACCCCGTCGCGATGGCCGTCATGCACGCCCCGGGGCGCCCCATCGACGCGTTCGTGGTCCGCAAGGCCGCAAAGGCACACGGGATGCAGCGTCAGATCGAAGGACCGGATGTGACCGGAAAGCGCGTCCTCGTCGTGGAAGACACCACCACCACCGGTAACTCCCCGCTCACGGCGGTCAAGGCTCTGCGCGACGCCGGCGCGGTGGTAGTGGGCGTCGCGACCGTTGTCGATCGTGCGACCGGCGCCGACCAGGTCATCGCCGCCGAGGGCGTCGAGTACCGGTCGCTGCTCGGACTCGCCGACCTGGGTCTGGCCGACGGGTAACCCCGTGGCGGCGCGGGTCCGGCAGACCGTGACGCGGCGCGCGGACGGCCGCGAGCTGATCTACTTCGACGACACCGAGCCGTTCGTGTCCGGGGCCGCGACCCGCGAAACCCGGGACAGGCGAGTGCTTCCGGCGGTCGCGGCGACGTCGGAGTTGCGCCGCGACCCGCTCACCGGCGAGTGGGTCACCTTCGCCGCTCATCGCATGGACCGCACCTTTCTTCCGGCGGTCGCCGAATGCCCGCTGTGCCCGAGCAGGCCCGGAACGGCCACCGAGATCCCCGCAGACGACTACGACGTCGTCGTGTTCGAAAACCGTTTCCCCGCGCTCGGAGCCGACAGCGAACTGCCGGGCACCGAATCGTCCGGCGCCGATGCAGACGGCACCGATGCAGACGGCACCGATGCAGACGGTGCCGACCGACTGTGGTCGCGCCGGCCCGCGGGTGGGCGCTGCGAGGTCGTGGCGTTCACCGCCGACCACGACGCCACCTTCGCCGGCCTGGACGCCGAGCGCGCCCGCACCGTCGTCGATGTGCTCGCTGCGCGGACTGCCACCCTGTCGGCCCTATCGGGAGTGCGGCAGGTGTTCTGTTTCGAGAACCGCGGCGCCGAAATCGGTGTGACACTTCAGCACCCACACGGCCAGATCTACGCCTACCCCTTCCTGCCAGCCCGCACCGCAACGCTCGTCGCGCGTGCCCGGGAACACCGCGCGCGAACGGGGCGGTCGTTGCAGCGCGACGTGCTCGACGCCGAACGGCGTGTGGGTACGCGAGTGGTGTGGTCGGGCACCGCATGGACCGCGTATGTGCCTGCCGCGGCGCGCTGGCCGATCGAAGTGCACCTCGCGCCGCACCGCGACGTCCCGGACCTCACCGCGCTCGACGAGACCGAACGCGACGAACTCGCGGTGCTGCTGCGCGACATGCTCGGTCGCGTCGACCGCTTCTTCGACGGTGTCGACCGCGTTCCGTATATCGCCGCGTGGCACCAGGCACCGATCGGTGACGACCGTGAACACGGCCGGCTGTTCTGCCAGATCTTCTCGGTGCGCCGCGCTGCCGACAAGCTCAAGTACCTGGCGGGGTCGGAGTCTGCGATGGGGGCGTGGATCAGTGACACGACGCCGGAGCGCATCGCGGCGCGACTGCGGGAGGTGGGCACGTGACGGTGTGTGACGACGCGGCACGCGCATTCACCGAGTCGTTCGGAGGTGAACCGGACGGTGTGTGGTGCGCGCCGGGCCGGGTCAACATCATCGGCGAGCATGTCGATTACGCGGGTGGGCTGTGCCTTCCCATCGCGCTGCCGCAGATCACCGCGGCTGCGGTACGCCGCCGCACCGACGGCCGGGTACGCATGGTCAGCGCGGGGTTCGATCGGGTCGAGGTCGACCTGGCGCCGCTGCACGGGAGCACGCGGGTGGCGGGATGGGCCGCATATGTGGTGGGTGTCGTGTACGCACTCGACCCGCCGGGATGCGAGGGACTCGACATCGCGATCGCGTCGAATGTGCCTGTGGGCGCGGGGTTGTCGTCGTCCGCTGCTCTCGAGGCCTCAGTGGCGCTGGCGGCCGCCGAGCTCTTCGGGCTGCCCACCGACGACGCGGGCCGCGACCGGCTTGCCCGTGCGTGCGTGGTCGCGGAGAACGACTATGCCGGAGCGCCGACAGGCGGGATGGACCAGCAGATCGCGCTGCGTGGACGCGCGGGCCATGCGTTGCTGCTGGACTGCGCGGACGGCACCGTCGAACATGTTCCGTTCGATCCCGAGGCGCAAGGGATGACGATTCTCGTCGTCGACACCCGCACCGCGCACCGTCTCGTCGACGGGCAGTACGGCGATCGTCGCCGG
The DNA here is from genome assembly GCF_049311045.1 of Rhodococcus sp. 7Tela_A2. Lineage (NCBI taxonomy): Bacteria > Bacillati > Actinomycetota > Actinomycetes > Mycobacteriales > Nocardiaceae > Rhodococcus > Rhodococcus sp. 7Tela_A2. The sequence goes on from NZ_JAXION010000087.1 coordinate 14,796, forward strand.
GCCGTGGACGACGCCGCACGGATGCTGGGAAGCGCCTTGCGTGACGCTCCCTCCGTCGACGGACTCGAGGACCCGGTACTGCGCCGGCGTGCCCGGCATGTCGTCACGGAGATCGGCCGGGTACGCGGCGCCGCCGACGCTCTGCGGGCCGGGCGGGTCCAGGATCTCGGAGCTGTGCTCGATGCGTCGCACCGGTCGTTGCGCGACGACTTCGAGGTCAGTTGCCTCGAACTCGACACCGCGGTCGAGGCCGCGCGACGCGCAGGCGCACTGGGAGCGCGGATGGTCGGTGGAGGATTCGGCGGGTCGGCGATCGTGTTGTGTGAACTCACGCGCGTCGCGGCGATCGAAGCGGCGGTCACCGAGGCCGCGGCCCGGCACGGGTTCCCCGCCCCGGGTTTCCTGCGGGCCGCACCGGCCGGCGCCGCACGCCGCTGCCGCTGAGGCACGCGGGACGCGACACGGACGAGCAGTCGCCGGCAGGTACTGTGCCGCCCATGAGTTGGTTCAGTCGCCGCCCGTGGGGCGCAGAGCACGTGGTTCTCGCGGCGGCGACCGCCGTCACCGTCGCCGGCGCGGTACTCGACCGGGAAAGCCTGCAACGCGTCGCGAAACCGCTGATCGGACCGGCCCTCGCGGTGCGCGTGCTGCGGCGTGCCCGCGACACCGAGCGTGTCGACACCGCGTTGCTGCTCACGGGTCTGGCCGCCGCAACCCTCGGCGACGTGTTCATGATCCGCTCCGATGAGGATCGCCGGATCCTGCGTGGTGCGGGCTCGTTCGCGGTGATGCAGGCGGCGTACTCGACGGTGCTCGCACGGCACGGTGCCCGGGTGACCAAGAGCGTCGCGTTGCAGCGGGCGGGTGCCTTGACCGGTGCCGCAGGACTGCTGGGCACCCGCAGCCGCGGGGTCGCTGTACCGCTGACCGGTTACGGCGCGGTACTCGGCACCACCGCGACCCTCGCCGGCGATCCGTCTCTGGCTCCGGGGGCGCCGCGGCGGGCGGGGCTGCCGGTGCCGGGTTCCGACCGCCGCAGCTGGCTCGGGCTGGGCGGACTGGTCTTCACGGTGTCCGACGGGACGATCGTGCTGCGTCGCACGGTGCTCTCGGGCGAGCGGGCACGGACGGCTGCAGAGGGCGTCGTGCTGGTGACCTACGTGGCCGCGCAGGTGTTGCTCGTCGAGGGAATGCTCGCGCTCGCGCGCCGAACTTCCGCATAGTGCGCGCGCCCGGCCCGGAGTCAGGGAAACAGCAGGATGCGGTCGCGGTCCTCGGGATCGACGAAGATGGTGACGATCTGACCGGGGGTGTAGCGCGGCAGGTGCTTGTGTGAGACCTCGTAGAAGACTTTCCCGTGGTAGGGCTCGGAACCCGGCACGGTCAGATCGAGGTCGAGTTCGGTGAGCTGGCCGCCGCGCGTGACACGGACGGGCTTCGCGGACCGGACGGTCGCCCAGCCTTCGAACCCTTCCCTCTCGATCCGGCGCTGAACCTTGGACGAGCGATCACTGAACACCATCGCCAGCCCCAGCACGGTGCCGTACAGGCACACGAGGAACATGATCTGGAATCCCACCGTCCCCGGTTCGGACTTCGGGAGGAACAGGTTCAGCCACAGGGAGAACACGATGAGGTACGCCGTCGTGACGAACGCGACGGTGCACACGATGCGACGGTGGTGGTGCATGTCTCCCTCCGCGTCCAAGGGTAAACCCGGGAGCCGGGGCCGCGGTCACGGTTCCGGCGATGCGCCCGGCGAAAATCAGACGCGCACGGCGGGTGGCCGGCTGCCCGTCCCGGATCGCTAGAGTGAGGCCCGCACATCGTCGGGAGGGTGTTACGTGAGAAGTCGGTTGTTCTCCATTGCGGTGGCCGGGTGCGCCGCACTGGTCCTTGCCGGATGTGGTTCGTCCACCGCCGACGAGCCCCCTGCCGAAACGTCCGCGACGGTGTCGCCGACGGCTCCGCCCGCCACGACGACCGAGCAGGTCGCGGCGCCGCCCACCACCTCGGAGTTGCCGGCGACCACTACGCCGCCGGAACCCACTCCGAGCGCGCCCACCACCACGCTGGTCGACGTGGAGTACGAGCGCAACGAGTCGTACTACTTCGCGAGCCCGGACGGAACCTTCCAGTGCGGCATCGTCCGGCTGCCGAGCCGCACCGAGGCCGGTTGCGAGGGGGCCACCGACCCCGTGCCCCCGCGCCCGGAGAGCTGCGTCGTCAACTGGGGACACGGCATCCGGGTCCAGGACACCGGCCCCGGCGAGTTCGTGTGCTCGGGCGGTCCCGTCTACTTGTCGCCGGAAGGCGCGAGCCCGGCACTGCCGCCCGGGTCCACGCTGTCGGAACTGGGTTACACGTGTAGCACCACGGCTGTCGACGTGACGTGCACGAACGACACCACCGGGCACGGTTTCACCGTCGCGTCCAGCTCGAACGAAACGTTCTGATGATGTCGACCGACGAGCACGCCCCGGCCGAAGAGCTCCCCGGACCGACCGAATGGGGAGAGCATCCGCACGGTGTCGGACCGTGGATCGACGAATACGGGACCGAGCCGCCCACCGACCCGCGGTACGACCCCGAACTGCTCGCGCACGGCGACCGGCGCAACGTCGTCGACGCCTACCGCTACTGGACGCGCGAGGCGATCGTCGCGGACATCGACCGCCGCCGGCACCCTCTGCACGTCGCCATCGAGAACTTCGGGCACGACGCCAACATCGGCACCGTGGTACGCACGGCCAACGCGTTCGCGGTGAACACCGTGCACATCGTCGGACGACGTCGCTGGAACCGCCGCGGGGCGATGGTGACCGACCGCTACCAGCACCTGATGCATCATCCCGATGTCGATACGTTGCTTCACTGGGCGGCAGCCCAGGACCTCACGATCGTCGCGGTGGACAACACCCCCGGGTCGGTTCCCCTCGAGACGGTCGAGTTGCCCCGGAACTGTCTGCTGCTGTTCGGGCAGGAAGGGCCCGGCGTCACCGAGCGTGCCCGCGACGTGGCATCGATGACGGTGTCCATCGCCCAGTTCGGTTCGACTCGCTCGGTGAACGCCGGAGTCGCTGCCGGGATCGCGATGCACGCATGGATCCGGCAGCACGCCGATCTCGCCGACGCGTGGTAGCGATCTCACCACGGTGAGGTAACACCGACGGCCCGAACGCGGATGAAGAGTCGGGCACCTCGCGGTGCCGTTGCGGGGGATATGCAGGCAGTGTGGGATGAGGATGATGAACGTTGTGCCCGAGCAGTGGTCGGAGCGTGCAGACGCTGCGGAGACTGCTGTGATGTCACGCCACGTACGCAGGCTGTGGGCACTGCCGGGAACGGCGCTGGGCGTGGTCGGATGGCCCGCCGCACGTCGTGAACGGCTCTTCGGAACGTGGCACTACTGGTGGCAGGCGCACCTGATCGACCTGGCTGTCGACGCCGCCGAACGCGACGCCACGCCGCGTCGACGGCGTCGTGTCGTCCGGCTCACCCGTGCCCACCGCATTCGCAACCTGTCGGGCTGGACCAACAACTACTTCGACGACATGGCCTGGCTCGGCCTCTCGCTCGAGCGAGCCCAGCGTCACGTGTACGTCGACCACCGCTGGGCGATCACGACGCTGGTCGGGGAGTTGTCCGGCGCGTGGGCTCCCGAGCAGGGCGGCGGCATCCCGTGGCGCCGTCGTGACGACTTCTTCAACGCTCCGGCGAATGCTCCCGCGGCGCTCCTGCTCGCTCGCGCCGGCAAGGTGTGGCGTGCTCAGGAAATGGCGGACTGGATCGACGAGACGCTCGTGGATCCCGAGACCGGCCTCGTCCTCGACGGCATCCGTAACGGCGTGCACGAGCGCGCGGTGTACAGCTACTGCCAGGGCGCCACTCTCGGCCTCGAGACCGAACTTGCCGTGCAACTCGGTGACGCCCGGCACCGGGAACGCGTGCATCGTCTCGTCGAGGCGGTCGACGACAACCTCACCGAACGGAGCGTGGTCGCGGGGGGCGGTGGAGGCGACGGCGGACTGTTCAACGGGATTCTCACTCGGTACCTCGCGATGGTCGCGACGACGCTGCCCGTGCACGACAACGACGATGTGCGCGCTCGCAACACCGCGGCGCGGATCGTGCTGGCGTCGGCGGAAGCCGCGTGGGAGAACCGGTTGCAGGTCGAGGAACTCCCGCTGTTCGGCGAAGACTGGACGCGGCAGGCCCGTCTTCCCGGATTCGGTGCGGCCATCGCGCAGTTCTCCCACGGCTCGGTGCGCGGGTCGGCGGTCGCCGAGCGCGATCTGTCGGTGCAACTCGGTGGCTGGATGCTGATGGAGGCCGCCCATGCCGTCGCCGCCGAGCGGGCGTCGAAGCCTGCGGGTTCGTAGATCCCGGCCGCCCCGACACGAAAGGTGGGTTTGCGCGCCCCGGGGGGGGGGGGGGCACCCCCC
>NZ_JAXION010000088.1:0-18876 GCF_049311045.1 Rhodococcus sp. 7Tela_A2
GGGGGGGGGGGGGGGGGGGGGGGGGGGGGCCGCGGGGCCCCCCACGGCCCGCGGAGCGCAGACTGTCGCGATCGAGTACGCCAAGATTCGCGAGCAGTACGGCAAGGCGATCGGCTCGTATCAGGCCGTGGCGCACCTGCTCGCCGAGAGCCAAGCGCTGATCGAAGGATCGATCAGCGTGCTGCGTCACGCGGCGTGGGCGGTCGACGAGCTTGCTCCGGCCGACGCGGTCCGCGCAGCGCGCATCGCGAAGATCTACTGCGCGCGAGCGGCACGCACGGTGTGCGAAACCGCCGTCCAGGTGCACGGCGGCATCGGCAACACCTGGGAGTGCATCGAGCACGTCTATCTGCGGCGGGCGCTGACGTCCACCGAACTGTTCCCCGTGAGCCTGGAGGAGATCGACCTTGGACTTTCGTGACTCGCCGGACGAAGCAGCCTTCCGCGAACGCCTGCGCACGTGGCTCGCTCAGGTAGCCGGCACGTTCCCCACCTCGGGCGACGAGTACTGGGCTCGCCAGGGTGACTGGCACCAGGCACTGTACGGCGCCGGATTCTTCGGTTTGTCCTGGCCGGAAAAGCATGGCGGACAAGACCTGCCGCCCGTATACGATGTGATCCTCGACGAGGAACTCGCCATCGCGGGTGCGCCGCCGCGACCCAGCCTGGGTTACCTCGTCGTGGGGCTCGGCCACCACGCCGGTGAAGAACTGTGCGATCGGTTCCTGCCGGGGATGATCAACGGGACCGAGCGGTGGTGCCAGGGCTTCAGCGAACCCGGTGCCGGCTCCGACCTGGCGTCGCTCACGACCACCGCCACGCGAGACGGCGACGAATACGTCCTGCACGGGCACAAGGTCTGGACGAGTTATTCCGATGTGGCGGACTGGTGCCTGCTGCTCGCGCGCACCGATCCGACGGCGCCTCGGCACAAGGGGATTTCGGCGTTCATCGTCGACATGCACCAGGACGGGATCGAGCAGCGGCCCCTGAAGATGATCAGTGGCGTCACCAAGGAATTCGGGCAGGTGCTGTTCGACGGCGCCCGGGTTCCTGCGGACCGGATGGTCGGTGCGCCCGGCGAAGGCTGGCGTGTGGCGATGACGGTCGTCGGTCACGAGCGGGAACCGTCCACGCTCGGATTCGCGGCGCGCTACGGCAAGCTCGTCCGCCAGCTCGCCGCCCGTGTCGAGGGCAGGCCGCCCGAGGACCTGGCCTGGGCCGCTGTGCAATCGGAGATGTTGCGACTGCACGTGCGGCGCCGGTTGTCCGAACAGCTCGACGGCGTCTCGCACGGGTCGGAGGGCTCGCTCGACAAGCTGCTCATGACGTGGGTCGACCAGTCGGTCGGGCACGCGGCCTTGTCCGTGGCCGGTACCCGCGATCCCGAGCTGCTGGGGTCGTACATGTACAGCCGGGCACAGAGTGTCATGGGCGGCACCTCGCAGATCCAGAAGAACATCATCGCTTCACGCATCCTCGGATTGGGGGTCTGACATGTACGGCATGCCCGACGAAATCGACGTCAGGGCCGATGGTTCCCTGCGGATCATCACCCTCAACCGGCCCGACGACCTCAACGCCGTCAACGATCCCCTGCACGAGGGACTGGCCCGGTTGTGGCCGCGCCTGAGCGCCGACCGCGACGCGCGTGCTGCGGTGATCACCGGTGCCGGCCGGGCATTCTCCGCCGGTGGCGACTTCACCTACCTCGCCGAACTGGCGAAAGACGCGGACCTGCGGGCGAAGACGATCGCCGACGGCCGGGAGATCGTGCTCGGAATGGCACGGTGCCGCATTCCCGTGATCGCGGCGGTCAACGGTCCGGCCGTGGGTCTGGGCTGCAGTCTGGTCGCGCTCAGCGACATGGTCTACATGGGCGAGAAGTCGTACCTGGCGGACCCCCACGTCCAGGTCGGTTTGGTCGCCGCCGACGGTGGCCCCCTGACGTGGCCGCTCCAGATCAGCTTGCTGCAGGCCAAGGAGTTCGCGTTCAGTGGCCAGCGGATTCCTGCCGAACGTGCCTGCCAACTGGGCCTGGCGAACCACGTCGTCGCCGACCCGCTGAGCGAGGCGCTCGCGTGCGCCAAGCGCATTTCGGAGCAGCCACAAAAGGCTATCGAGGCCACCAAGAGACTGCTCAACATTCATCTCGAGCGGGCTGTGCTGGCGACACTCGACTACGCGATGAGTGCCGAGGAGATGACGTTCCAGAGCGCGGACTTCCAGTCCAACATCGCAAAGCTGACTGCCGCAAAGTCCTGATTAGCGGGCATCGAGGCGGGCACTGGGCACCGAGCACCCGGTGCCCGTCTCGATGCGTCTATTATCGCCGGACCCGGAACGACAAGGAGATCAACAATGCCGGTTGCCGACCGAGGTGATTCTTGATCGATCGCCTGCGTTCGCTACCTGGATTCCATCCCGATCTGCGGTGGATCGCGCTGCTTGCACCCCGCCGGACGGTCACTCCGAGGTCGCTGCCGGTGCTGCGCACGCTCACTCGCGCGATCCGTGGCAAAGATCCGGATGTCTATGTGCTCGAACCCGGTGTCGCCGTCCGCTGGTTCCGTCCGTCGGCCGCTCGGGGTGACGAACCAGGGCCCGCCCTGCTCTGGATTCACGGCGGTGGGTACGTGTTCGGGCGCGCCGCACAGGACGACGCACTCTGCCGGCGGTTCGCGGAGGAACTCGGAATCACGGTGGCCTCGGTCGAGTACCGGCTTGCACCGGAACATTCGTATCCGGTCCCGGTCGAGGACTGCGGCCGGATCTACGAGTGGCTGACCCGGCGTCCGGAAGTGGATGCCTCGCGGATTGCGATCGGCGGTGCGAGCGCAGGCGGGGGACTTGCTGCCGCGCTCGCGTTCCGCGCTCGTGACCTGGAGATCCCACCGCCGGTTTTCCAGTTGCTGGTGTACCCGATGCTCGACGATCGCACCGGTGCCGGACCGCGGCACACCCGTTTGTGGGACGAGAGGTCGAATCGGTTCGGGTGGGAAAGCTACCTCGGCGCTGCCGACCGGAGCGAAGCGGTGCCGGCGCGACGTGACGACCTCGGCGATCTTCCTCCAGCGTGGATCGGTGTGGGTTCACACGATCTGTTCTTCGCGGAGAATCGCGAGTACGCCGACCGGTTGGCATCGGCGGGAGTGCCGTGCGGATTCCACATCGTCGAGGGCGCATTCCACGGTTTCGATCTCGTAGCGTCGAGAAAGCGTGTGGCGCAGGGCTTCTTCGACGAGCAGTGTGCCGTGCTCGCCGCCGCCTTGGGGGTGCGGCGCTCCCGGGGTGACCTCGGGGAGTGCTGAGCCCGAAAGTAAACCACAGCCGCGAAGCGCGAAGGGCGAGGACGCTGTCGCGTCCCCGCCCGTGGCACAGGGGTTTTCGTCGCCCCCGCAGTTCGTGATGCGCTATACGCGCGGCTTGGAGTATTCCGATTGCAGCGCGAGGATGCGCATCTTCGGAATCGGGCCGTAGCTCAGCGAGTCGGACATGTTCAGCTGCTTCGCCGCCGCGGCCGCATGCACATTGTCCTTGGCGGCCTGTGGGTCACCGTCGAGTTCGTAGATGGTGACCGACGGTCCCCCGTCGGGGTCGGCCCGCGCCCGGCGGATGGCGCCGACGAATCCGTCGAGTGCTACAACCTCGGGGATATGGACCTCGTCGTACCACCGATTGAATTCCTCGAGACGCTCGGGGTGAGAGGGATGTGATTCGACGAGCAGGTAGTTCTTCATGCGTTCACTTTCTACGAGAAGTATTGAAGGACAGCAGCATCAGACTCGTACGACCCAGCCGCCGTCGATGTTGAGGGTGTGGCCGGTCACCCAGTCGCTGCCGGACGAGACCAGATACAGGAGCCCGGGAATCAGCTCCTCCGGTTCGCCGAAGGGGAACGGGATGGCGTGCTTGACCATCTCCTTGAGCTCGGGCGGCGAGGCGATCGACCCGGCCTCGGTGTTGACCATTCCCGGTGCGATCGCGTTCACGCGGATACCGAACGGCGCCAGTTCGCGTGCCAGCGACACGGTCATGCTCACCAGGCCCAGTTTGGTGATGCCGTAGGCCTGGGCGGCCATGAAGGCGCCGCTCGACGACTGGTTCACGATCTTGCCGTAGCCGCGTTCCTTCATATAGGGAACTACGGCGCGGCTGCAGAGCAGGGGACCGGTGAGGTTGACGGCGAGCGTGCGGTTCCAGAGGTCTATGTCCATGGTGGTGAGAGAGCCCTCGCCGACCACTTCGGCCATCAGTCCGGCATTGTTCACCAGGATGTCGACGGACCCGAAGTGCGCGGCCGCCGTGGCCGCCATCTCACCGGTGCTCGTTTCGTCCCGGACGTCGACGGCGACGGCGAGTGCGCGATGTCCCGCGGCCGTCAGTTCGTCGGCAGCCGCTGTGGCGGACTCGATGTTGACGTCGGCAAGCACCACGGCTGCGCCGGCTTCGGCGAGTCCCCGGGAGTAGGCCCGCCCGATGCCGCCTCCGGCGCCGGTGACGATGGCAACCTTGCCATCGAGCTGCGGAGTATCTGTCATGTCGTGTTTCCTTTTCGGTCGGCGGTCGCCGCTTACGACTGGGCGAGTTCGTAGCGGCGGCGGTACTCGGTCTTGGAGGTTTCGCTGATGTCGACGTCCGTGGCCCGGGCGCGCAGAGCACCGACCGTCGCCTGCTCACGAGGGATGTGGGCGAACGGATCCCACTCGAAGAACCGCGCGGCATTTCCGAACGTGATCTTGTCGATCTCCTCGTCGGTGCAGCGTGCTCGATCCAGCTCGGCTTTCAGGATTTCCGGTGAGTTCGGCCAGGTCGAATCCGAGTGCGGGTAGTCGCACTCCCACGCGATGGTGTCGATGCCCAGGTGTGCGCGATTGTTCAGGCCGCTCGGCTCGGTGATGTAGCACGCCAGGAAGTTGCTGCGCCACACGTCCGTCGGGGTCGTGCCCGTGGGCAGGAAGCTCGCTCCCGTCCAGGACTGGTTGACGATGTGCCGCTCGAGACGGTCGAGCCACGGAGCCACCCAGCCCACGCCGCCCTCGCTCATGGCGACCTTGAGATTCGGGAACTTCCGGAACGCTCCGCTGAGCATGATGTCGGTGGCGGCGATGGTCGAGATCAGCGGTGTCAGCATCAGCATGTCGTCGATGTTGAAGCCTTCGGGACGCTTGACGAGGTTGATTCCCCCGCCGATGTGCAGGCTGAGCACGATGTTGTGGTCGACGCAGGCCTTGAAGATCGGGTCCCAGTAGCCGGACTTGAAGTCGGGAAACCCTTCGCCGACGCCGTACGGGGTTTCGGGGATGCTGATCGAGCGGCAGCCCATGGCGGCGAGTCGCGCGATCTCCTTGACGGATTCGTCGACGTCGAAGAACGGGATGATCCCGAGCGGGATGAACCGTCCGGCGTGGGCGTTGGGGACTTCGCCGACCACCCAGTCGTTGAACGCCTTACAGGCGGCGAGAGACAGCTTCTTGTCGGGAAGGCTCGCCAGGTGGGTGCCGGCGAAGCCGGGGAAGGTGGCGAACAGTGTGGCGGCGAGGGTGCCGTTGGCATCCATGTCGCGCACGCGCATGTCCATGTCGTAGACGCCGGGGCGCATTTCGGCGTATCCGGTGGGGTCCATGCCCCATTCGCTCTTGGGCCAGGAGACGACGGCGTTGAGGCCGGAGCTGCCGACCACCGTGTCCTGGAACAGCCAGGCTTGCACGTTGGGGTTGCGCGGATGGGCGGTCAGGCGCGGTGCCTGATCCATGAGGCTCTTGGGGAAATGCTTTTCGAAGATGTCAGCTGGCTCCACGACGTGGTCGTCGATGCTGATCATCACCATATCGTCGATATTCATCGATTCCTCTTCCGTGACCGGCCCGCGTGTGTCTACAGAGGCGAACCGGCGACGCGTCGACGTTGCTACTTGTTGGCCGTCACGGGCGCGGCGAGTTCCTGTTCGTCGACCACCCGCTGGAGTTCGGCGAGGGTCTCCTCCAGGCCGGGACCGAGCCGGGTGCCGGGCGTGAAGGTGGCGGGGAGCTTGCGCATGCCCTGGATGACTCCGATGGAGTCGTAATGGACGGTGCCTTCCGGGTCGCACCGGAAGTCCGGCATGCGGTCGAGCACCGCGACCAGCATCCGCTTGAACATGATGCGAGCCAGGTTGGACCCGATACAGCGGTGCACGCCCAGCCCGAAACTGAAGTGCCGGTTGCCGGTACGTTCGAGATCGATGCTGTGAGGGTCGTCGAACAGCTCCGGATCGCGATTCGCCATCGCCCACGAGAGCCAGACCCGTTCGCCCTCTTTGAACTGCACACCGCCGAGATCGACGTCGGCGGAGAAAGTGCGGCCGTCGCCGGCGGAGGGGCAGAAGAAACGCAGGAACTCTTCGGTCGCCGAGTCGAGCAGCCTCTCCCGCTCGGTGCTGAGGATTTCACGCTGATCAGGATTCTGGGACAGCCATTCGAGTGCGTGGGACGTCAACGCGGTGGTGGTGTCGAATCCGCCGCCGATGAGCAGGCTGAGAACACCGAGAAGTTCGAGATCGTCCGGCTTTTCACCGTTGACGGTGGCGCGGGCGACCGCGTCGACCATGCCGGGGCGAGGGTTCTCCCGGATTTCGTGAAGGTTCGCGAGAAGGTCCAGTCCCATGTTGCGGTGCAGCTCTGCCACGCGGGGGACGTCGGGCGAATCGGGCGGGGTGTACATGGCGGCGTGGACAGGCTCGCAGTACACCTGCCACTTGGCGACGGGAATTCCCAGCATCGCGAGGGTGATCACTGCGGGGACGATGTTCACGAGGTCGTCGATGAAGTCGATCTCACCGGACTCGATCTTCTCGTCGAGACAGGCCCGGATCACCTCGTCGATCGGTGCGATCCACTTCTTGATCGCGGCGGGGGACAGGTAGGGATTGAGCACCGCGCGAAACTCGCGGTGCTCGGGATCGTCCATTTCGAGGATGCCGCCCCGGACTCCGGACGCCCTGGCCGCAGAGGGGATCATGATCCCCTTGTAACCGCGCCGGACCCCCTTGACGTCGTGATCGTTGGAGATGTCCGCAGAACGGGTGAGCGCGAATACTTCGTCGCTGCCGGCGGCGACCCAGTGGCCACCGTGGGTGTCGGACCACGCCACCGGGCACTTGGAGTGCATTTCGTCGGTGATGCTCAGAAAGTTGTCGCGGTAATCCGGTGCGTGCCGGTCGAACTGGAAAACAGGTGTCCGGTGACTGGAGTCGGTGACGGCGTCGTCGACACTCATGGCCTAGCCCTCTCGTCGTGCGGTGATCGCGATACGGATGGGACGTCAGAGAATGGTGATCGCCTGTTCGGGGCAACTGCGGGCGGCTTCCCTCGCGGTCTCCTCGCGGTCGGCGGAGACTTCGGCGTCCACGGCGGTGGCGTGTCCGTCGATGTCGCTCAACTCGAACAGTTCCGGCGCAGCCATGGCACACAGCGTGTGTCCCTGACAACGATGTGCGTCCACTTCCACCTTCATGAACAACCTCGATTCTGTGTGAAACAAATTGATGCACAGCATGGTTCGGCACCGGATGTCACGACCCCGGTGGTACAGGGCGCGGTCCGGTTCGGGGGGGAGGTGTCCTCGGCGCGCGGACAGCCTCCAACTCTCCAATTCCAGAATGGGCTTCCGGATTGCGAGAACCATAGTCTCTCTAAGGTTCGACGGCAAGGATCCGGGGGCATCTCGTGTCACTACCGGGAGGAGAAGAGCCCGACCCCTGGAGGGGCGCACCACCCACACGACGACGAAGGTCCCGGTCATCCTGTGGATGACCGGGACCTCTGTGGTGGTGGATCGGTGGTGCTACGGAGTCGGCACCGGTGGCCGGACCGCTGTCGTTGCGAGAGTTACCGGCGTTGCGGGATCAGCACTTCGGACTGGGAAATCGTGCCCGAGATACCCGTCGAGTCCTGCGCTGCCAGAAGGACTGCGGCAGCGCCCATCGTCTCGGGTGGCTCCACCATTTCCGGCGGGATCGTCCGTCCGCCGCCGCCGGCTGTCCATCCTTCGGTGAGGACGACGCGCGACGGTGCCAGGCAGTTGACCGCGATATTGTCTGCCTTCAGGTCGGCCGCGAGGCCGGTGTAGAGGCGTTCGACACCTGCCTTCGACACCCAGTATGCGTTGGCGCCGCGGTCGATCATGGTGACGCCATTCGTGGTCACCGCGATCATGGATCCTCCCCCGCGGGCGCGCAGGTGCGGGATCGCCGCCTTCGTCACCGTGAACACGCCCGTGAGGTTGACGTCCAGGCACAATTGCCACCGCTTCGCGGGCGTCGATTCGATCGGCCCCATCCACAGCACGCCGGCGTTGGCGACGAGGATGTCGAGCCCGCCGAATGTCTCGACGGTCGCGGTGATCGCCTCGTCGACCGACTGTTCGTCGGTGACATCGCACGGAACGGGAATCGCACGTCCGCCGGCGTGTGTGATCCGTTCGGCGACCGAGTGGATCGTGCCCGGGAGCTTGCCTTCTCGTTCGGACCGTGCGGCAACCGCGACCGTGGCGCCTGCGTCGGCGAGTGCCACGGCGATCGCCGCGCCGATCCCCCGGCTCGCGCCGGCGACGAATGCGACCTTCCCGTCGAGCCGGCTCACTTCGGCGGGAACCTCAGGGCGCCGTCGAGGCGGATGACCTCACCGTTGAGGTAGTCGTTCTCGACGATCGAGGCGACCAGCGTCGCGTATTCGTTCGGACGTCCCATGCGCTTGGGGTGCGGCACCTGCGGGCCCCAGTACGCCTCGAGCTGATCGCCCGCCTTGCCGTACGCCGGAGTGAGGATGGTTCCGGGCGCGATGGTGTTCACCCGGATCCCCAGCGGAGAAAGGTCACGCGCGGCGACGAGGGTCATGCCGATGACCCCGCCCTTGGCTGCTGCGTAGGGAAGCTGGCCGATCTGGCCTTCGTATCCGGCGATCGACGCGGTGTTGATGATGACGCCGCGGCTGCCTTCCTCGTCGAACGGATCCTGCTGGGCGATCGCAGCGGCGGCGAGACGCATGACGTTGAAGGTCGAGGTCAGGTACGACTGGATCGTCTTCGTGAAGGCCTCGAGCGGCATCGCGCTGCCGTCCTTGCCGACGAGACGGCCACCGCCGGCGGGTCCGCCGTGGCAGTCCACCGAGATGCGGAGCGGTGCCAGCGACTGGGCCTCTGCGATTGCGGCCGAGACCGAATCCTCGTCACCGGCATCGGTGCTGACGTAACGAACTCCCAGTTCCTGCTCGAGTTCTTTGCCTTTTTCGTCGTTGACGTCGGCGATGACGACCTTGGCGCCGGCTGCGTGGAGACGACGAACGGTGGCCTGACCGAGCCCACCCGTACCGCCGACGACGATCGCGGAGCTACCTTCTACCTGCATCTCGATTTCCCTTCTTGCAACTGCGGCTCTGCACCTGTGAGAATAATGTTCTCATGAACCTAAGCATGATTCTAGAAATGGCCGCAAGCAACGGCGATCGGGCGGTGGCGACCGTCGGCGATCGCACGCTGACGGCCGCGCGCCTCGACACTCTGGCACGCCGCGCTGCCGTCGGCTTCCGGAATCATCCGGCGGTCCTGTATTCGGGAGCGAACCATCTCGCGTACCCCGTCGCCCTCTTCGGCGCGGCTCTGGCCGGTGTGCCGTTCGTCCCCCTCAACTATCGGCTCGGGGAGCAGCAACTCACCGCACTGAAGGATCGGCACCCGGGGGCACTCGTCCTCGACGAGGCCGACCTGGACGCGCTCACCGACGATGCGCTCGGCGAGGTCGACACGTCCGACCTGGAAGGTCAGTGGGACGGTGACGCGGTCGCGGCCATCATCTACACGAGTGGCACGACTTCGGATCCGAAGCCCGCAATCCTGCGGCACCGCCATCTGCTGGCATACGTTCTCAACACGATGGAGTTCGCCTCGGCCGCCGAGACCGACGCGTCGCTCGTGTCGGTCCCGCCGTACCACATCGCGGGACTGACCAACCTCCTGTCGAACTTCTACACAGGACGCAGGGTGGTCTATCTCGCCGCATTCGACCCCAAGGTGTGGCTCGACACCGTCCGTCGCGAGAAGGTCACCCACGCCATGCTCGTGCCGACCATGCTCGCGCGCATCGTCGCCGAACTCGGCGACGACGAGGCGGCCACGCCCTCGCTCGCCAGCCTTGCCTACGGCGGGTCCCGGACGCCGCGTCCGGTCCTCGAACATGCGTTGCGGGTGTTCCCGCACACGGGATTCGTCAATGCCTACGGGCTCACCGAGACCGCGTCGTCGATCGCCGTGCTCGGCCCCGACGACCACCGGGTGGCCTTCGCTTCCGACGATCCCGCAGTCCGCGAACGGCTCGGCTCCGTCGGACGTCCGCTGCCCGGCATCGAGATCGAGATCCGCACCGAAGACGGAGAGCCGGTGGAACCGGGTCACAGCGGCCTGATCTACGTTCGCGGGGAACAGATCTCCGGCGAATACGGCAACCGGAGCGTCCTCGACGGCGAGGGCTGGTTCTCCACCCGCGACCTCGGGCACCTCGACAGCGACGGCTACCTCTTCGTGGAGGGCCGGTCCGACGACACCATCATCCGGGGCGGCGAGAACATCGCCCCCGCCGAGATCGAGGACGTGCTGCTCGCTCATCCCGGGGTCACCGAAGCTGCCGTCATCGGTGTCTCCGACGCGGAATGGGGTCAGCGCCTCGTCGCCGTACTCGTCGGCTCCGCGGACCCCGAAGAAGTCCGCCAATGGGTCAAGGACCGGCTGCGCTCGTCCAAGACACCGGACACGATTGTGTTCCGCGACGAGCTTCCGAAGACCGAAACAGGAAAACTTTTGCGCCGCAACCTACTCGCCGAACTGGAGAACACCCATGCCTGAAGCCGTCATAGTCTCTGCACTGCGTACCCCGATCGGTACCGCCATGAAGGGCACTCTTCGTGACACCACCGCATTCGAGCTCGCCCATCACGTGGTGTCGGCCACCGCGGAGGACCTCGACAAGAGCCTCATCGACGACGTGATCCTCGGTGAAGGCCTGTACGGCGGCGGCGTGATCGCGCGTCAT
The DNA here is from genome assembly GCF_049311045.1 of Rhodococcus sp. 7Tela_A2. Taxonomy (NCBI): domain Bacteria; kingdom Bacillati; phylum Actinomycetota; class Actinomycetes; order Mycobacteriales; family Nocardiaceae; genus Rhodococcus; species Rhodococcus sp. 7Tela_A2. The sequence goes on from NZ_JAXION010000088.1 coordinate 11,063, forward strand.
GCAGCGCTTACCTCCGGGCTCGTCTCCGTACCCGGTTTGTCCCACAACCGGCACTGCGCGGCGGGCCTCGCCGCGGTGCAGACCGCCGCGGCAGGGATTCGTGCCGGCATGGACCAGCTCGTGATCGCCGGAGGCGTGAACTCCGCCTCCACCTCTCCGCGGTCGATGGTCCGGCAGGGTGACGAGTGGGTGCCGTGGATGTCGCCCACCCACCCCGACCAGCCCGACGCGCCCAACCGCGACATGTCCATCACCGTCGGCTGGAATGCCGCGGTCAAGGCAGGCGTGACCCGGGAAGAGATGGACGCCTGGGCGTTCCGGTCCCATCAGATGGCACTGCGGGCGATCGACGAGGGACGGTTCAAGGAAGAGATCGTTCCCATCGAGACGCCGCACGGCCTGTTCTCCGTCGACGAGCATCCCCGCCGCGACACCAGCCTCGAGAAGCTCGCCTCGCTGAAGGTGCTGCACCCCGAGATCGAGGGCTTCGGCATCACCGCGGGCAACTCCAGTGGCGGTAACGACGCCGCGGCGGCACTCGCCATCGCCAGCAGCGACCTCGGCCTGCCGGCGCTCGGCACCGTGCGCGCTTGGGCCTCGGTCGGTGTCGATCCGGCCATCACCGGTCTCGCACCCGTCGAAGCGATCCCGAAGGCGCTCGCCCGCGCCGGACTGTCCATCGCCGACGTCGACCTCTTCGAGATCAACGAAGCATTCGCCGCGCAGTGCGTCGCATGCATCAAGCTGCTCGACCTGGACCCCGAGAAGGTCAACACGAGCGGCAGCGGTTGCTCGCTCGGCCATCCCGTCGCGGCAACCGGTGCCCGGATGCTGGTCACGCTCGTCCACGAGTTGCGCCGTCGCGGCGGCGGCATCGGTGTCGCGGCGATGTGTGCGGGCGGAGGTATGGGCTCGGCCACCGTCATCGAGGTGCCTGCGCCTTGAGTGGTTCCGGCACAGCGAACATCGCCGATCTGCTCACTGCGGCGCGCGGAGGATCTCCGCGCGCCGCAGGGCGGCTGCTGAGTCTGGTCGAGAGCCCGCGTCGCAACGAGGTGCTCGAGGCTCTGGGGCCGGCCACCACTCGGGTGGTCGGTGTCACCGGCCCACCCGGGGCAGGCAAGTCCACCACTGTCGGTGCGATGGTCGCCGGGTACCGGGCGCGCGGGCTGCGGGTCGCGGTCCTGGCGGTGGACCCGTCGTCGCCGTACAGCGGCGGCGCCCTTCTCGGTGACCGCATCAGGATGGCCGAGCACGTCCACGACCGTGACGTGCTCATCCGTTCCGTGGCCTCGCGTGGGCATCTCGGTGGGCTCGCGGCTGCGGTGCCGGCTGCGATCCGCCTGCTCGCCGCCTTGGCCTACGACGTGATCGTGCTCGAGACAGTGGGCGTCGGCCAATCGGAGATCGAGATCGCCTCGGTCGCCGATCCCACGGTGGTGATACTCAATCCCGGTGGTGGAGACACCGTTCAGGCCGCGAAGGCAGGATTGCTCGAAGTCGCCGACCTTCTCGTGGTCAACAAGGCCGATCGGGAAGGCGCGGATCAGACCGTCCGGGATCTCCGGACCGAGGCGAAGGTACCGATCCTCAAGCTGGTCGCCTCCACCGGAGCAGGGATCCCGGAGTTGCTCGACGCCATCGAGGCGCACCAGCGCGCCGACACCCCGGAACGACGGAGTGCGCGCGCCCGGGCCCAGATCCTCTCGCTTGCCCACACACTGCTCCGCACACATCCGGCGCTCGGGGACCTGGCGGATTCGGTCGCGGACGGCAGCAGTGACGCGTACGCGGCCGCCGAACAGTTGATCTTCGGCGCCGGTGCCGTCTCCCGTGGACCGGTCAGCTGAACTCGGGAACGATCAGGGGCAAGTCGACGGTGGTCCGGATGCCGGGCGCCGCCGCACACACCGCGGGAATCGCGTTCACCGCGCGGTTGGCCGTGTACGACGGCGACACCTCGCTCATCCGCTCGAGCGGGACCGGGAACCGCATCTCGATGTCGAGGGGGGCGTCGCCGTCGACGGAGATGTGCCACCCGGTGGAATGAAGATCCCAGTCCGCATCGAGATCGTCGGTGCAGTACCAGGTGGGGCGGAACCGCATGAGTTCTCGGCCGTCCTTCATGCCCGACACGGTGATTCTCTGGGCGGCGACGGTCCCCGCTTCGATCGTTCCTGCCGCGATGGTCACCGAGTGCCGGGCGACCGCCACCTCGCCGGACGCTTCGACCGAGTCGAGAGAAACTCCGAGTGCGTCGGCCAGTGCGGAGAGGGACGGACCGAAGTTGGACTGTACGTGGGCGAGGCGGGCGTCCGCGAAGTCTCCGGCCGGACCACCGAAACCCATGACTTCGAACAGGATTCCGGGCGAATTACGTTGTGACAGGTCGGCGTACTCGTCGATGGCCAGGTGCTCGAGACGGCGCTGAATGGACGCGAGGACGAGCGGCACGGCTTCGGTGACGAAACCCGGACTGCTCCCGGTGCTGTGGATCGATGTGCCGCCGAGCGTGCACGCTTCCTCGACGGCAGCACGCAGCGCCGGATCCATGGTCCTCGGATGATGGAACTCCCCACGTGTGGTGACGACGTGCGTTCCCGACGCGAGGATCCGGCAGACTTCGTCGAGATCGAATCTCAACGGCATGTACAGGACGCAATCGGCACCCAGGGCCAGGATGTCGTCGATCTTCCTGGTGGCACGCACGCCCACCGTGTCGCGTCCGCACAACTCCCCGGCGTCACGTCCGGCCTTGTCGTCGCTGTGGACGTACACGCCCGCGAGGGTGAGCGCCGGATGATCGATCACCGCCCGGAGGGCACGTGTGCCGATGTTTCCGGTTGCCCATTGAACCACCCGCAGGGGACGGGTGTTCTCCCCGTCCGGAGCGACTGCGGTGCCGATCGGCCCGGACACGGGAGACTCTTCCACTTCACACCTCGGTATCTACGGGTACCACGCGAAAAGGGTTGTTCTGCAACGAGACCTATACGGGGAGGCGAACGAGCGCTTCCTGCGCGTACGAGGCGACCAGGGAACCGCCTTCGGTGAGGACATCGCCACGGCCGAAGCAGCGGCCGTGGGTCAGCACGGGACTGTGCTGGCGCAGCAACAGCCATTCGTCGCTGCGGAATGGGCGGTGGAACCAGAGATTGTGCGACGTGACCGCCGACGTGAACTTCGTTCCGTTGCCGGTGTGGTCGAAACCGTCGATCCCGAGCAGCGCGGTGCCGATGAGATTGAGGTCGGTCGCGTACGCGGCGAGCGCCGGCGCATAGACGGAGTCGACTTCGGGTGTGCGCATCCACATTTCGAACTCCGGGGCCGAGACTCCGGGATCCGCGAGATCCGTGGTCGTACGTGTTTCCCACGGGATCAGCGAGAATTCGGTACGGGTGTCGGCCGGCAAGACTCCGGGCACCGCATCGGTGGTCTGGAGGTCGGGACCGTCTTCGTGTGCGTGCATGGACACCGACGCGGTCGCGAGAACGCCGCGCGATTGCCGTGCGACCGCTGTCAGGGTCGCGAACGAACGACCCTCGTGCTGCCGGGTGACGTCGTACCGCACGGGTTCGTCCGCGCGTCCCTCACGGGCGAACACCGCGTGCAGCGACTTGATGCTCTTCTCGGGGCAGGAGAGTTGCGCGGCGCGCACGAACTGTCCGAGGAGTTGCCCTCCGAACAACCGGTGATACTCCAGTTGCAGGTTGGCTCCGTCGAAGAGCGTGACGTCGTCTCGGGCTTCGTCCGAGGGGCACGCGCGTAGGTCGAGGCAGTTGAGGAGATCGTTCCAGAGCTCGGGCACACGCCGAGTGTAAGCGAATTGACCGAGTTTGAGAATACGATTCTCGTCAGCGAGCAGCGAAGCCTTCGGAACAGAAAGCCCATACCTCGTCGGCGGTAATCGCGCGGGCTGTGTCGTCTCCACCGCTGGACTGTGCGATGAACATCACGGTCTGCATCGTCATCGCGGCCATGCGTTTCGGGTTGGCTCCGGCGCGCATCTTTCCTGCGGCGTCGACCTTTTCCATGAGTTCCGTGAACAGCGTGAGCATCGCCGCGTGTGCCACCTTGACCTCGGCGGGATGCGTGAGCAGCAGCTGGGGCGCGAAATCGGTGAACAGGGGACGCTGGGCCGTCGGGTCCGGGCGCGACGATTCGAAGAGCAACTCCACGGCGACGCGAAGCTGGTCGAGGGGGTCGTCTTCGCCCGCCGCAGCGGCGCGGATCTGGTCGGCCGAGCGACCGAGCGCGTCCTCGAACAGCGCGAGCAGAAGCTCGTGCTTCCCGTCGAACTGCAGGTAGAAGCTGCGGAGCGACTGCTTCGACCGGTCGACGACTTCCTGGACGGTGAAGTCGGTGCTTCCCTTTTCGGTGATGATCGCCTGTGCTGCGTCGAGGAAACGCTGTACGCGCTGCTCGGCGCGCAGCTTCGCGGTCCGGATCGACCGCTCGACTGCCCGCTGCTTCCAGGCCGGCTCTTCGCTCGGGCCGGTCACCGCTGGGACTGCGCTTCGTCACGTGGGGTGGACATAGGAGCACTGTACCGGAGGGTAGGGACACTTCGGGGTAGCAACAGTACCCTCCGGACGCGAACATGAGACTCTTACTATCTTCATAAGAGAATGTTATTCTCACTCCAATTGTGCATTGCAGCACTGGCAAGGAGGCATGCCGGAATGCTCTTCGAGTTCGACTCCGATCAGCAGTTGTGGCAAAAAACCGTCCGTGAAGTGACGGCGAAGGAATGTCCACCCACTCTCGTACGTGCCGTGGTCGACAGCGGTGCCGATCCGGCACCCCTGTGGAAGACGTACGTGGGGATGGGATGGACCGAACTCGCCGATCCCGAGTCGGCGGTCGAACTCGCCATCGTCATCGAGGAACTCGGACGGGCAACCGACCCCACTCCGTTCCTGGCGACGACGACACAGTTCGCCCCGCTCGCGGGGGTGACCGGACCCGATCGTGCAGGGGCCGCGGTCTACGAGGGTGTGAAGGCCTACCGCGACTCGACAGGCTGGGTCCTCCACGGAACAGCGCTGCGTGTGCTCGACGGTGACAGGGCCGAGCAACTCGCCGTCGTGACCGAGGCCGGCGTCTTCACCGTCGACGCCGACAAGGTTGCGGCGAGACGCAGTCCGGTCTTCGATCCGGTTCTCCACGTCGCGGATCTGTCGTTCGACGGTGTGCGGGTCGAGGGCGAACCCCGGACCGGGATCGATGTCGAGGGAGCGCGCCATATCGCGCTCACCGGTCTCGCACTGTCCACAGTCGGTGCGTGCCAACGCGTTCTGGACCTCGCGCTCGACCACGTGCGCAACCGTCAGCAGTTCGGTGTGCCGATCGGGTCGTTCCAGGCGGTCAAGCACCGGGCGACCGACATGCACGTCGCAATCCAGCGTGCCCGGGCACTGGCGTACTTCGCGGCGCTCACCGTCGCCGAGAACGATCCCCGCCGCAGGCTGGCTGCCTCCATGGCGAAAGCGGCTGCGGGGGAGTGCCAATCGCTCGTCTTCCGCAGCGGCCTCCAGCTGTTCGGTGCGATGGGCTTCACCTGGGAGAACGACCTTCAGTTCGCGCTCAAGCGCGCTCGCGCAGCCGAGCACATGCTCGGGTCCGCGTCGGAGCACCGGGCGCTGATCGCCGAGGAGTACCGTGCAACTTTCGTTTGATTCCGATGTCGAGGAGTTCCGCGCCGAGTTCGTCGCGTTCCTCGAAGACAACCTTCCCGACGAGTCGGAGGCCGCCGAGCGCGCCCACTCGAGTGCCGACGTACCGGAGTGGGCTCGCAGGTGGCAGCGCACCCAGTTCGACCACGGATGGCTGCTGCCGGCCAACCCACCGGAATTCGGTGGCCGGAACGCGACGATTCTGCAGCAGTACGTGCACCTCGAAGAGTTGTCGAAGCGGCGGATCTATCACAGCTTCAACCCTCAGGGCCTCGGGATCATCGCGGCGTCCCTGCTGTCGTTCGGGTCGGAAGAGCAGAAGAAGAACTGGGCGATTCCCATCCTGCGCGCCGAAATCACCGCGGCTCTCGGTATGAGCGAACCGGGCGCCGGATCCGACCTCGCCTCGCTGCGTACCCGTGCCGTGCTCGACGGCGACCACTTCGTCGTCAACGGACAGAAGGTATGGACCTCCGGTGCGCACGACGCCGACGTGCTGCTGACGTTCGTGCGCACCGACCCGGATGCGCCGAAGCACAAGGGCATCAGCGTTCTGCTGATCCCGACCGACACCCCGGGTGTCGTGCGGCGTCCGTTCCCCTCGATCGCGGACGGCGACGATCGGGACTTCAACGAGGTGTTCTTCACCGACGTCCGGGTGCCCGCGGAAAACCTCATCGGAGAGCTGAACGGCGGCTGGAAGGTCGCCAACGGTTCGCTCGGCCACGAGCGGACGCTGCTGTGGCTCAGCTTCTCGGATCGGCTGCAGGACCTCGTCGAGGATTTCCGCCCGCAGACGGTGCTCGATCGCGACCGGTTCGCCAGTCTCGTCATGGACCATCAGGCACTGAAACTTCTCGGTTCGGCTGCGCTGGTGCGTGAATCGCGCGGCAACCAGGATGTACCGGCATTGTCGGTACTCAAGCTGCTCGGTTCCGAAGCGGTGCAGAACGGTGCCGAGTACGCGCTCGACGCCGCCGGTGCGGAAGGGCTCGTCCATCCCGCCACCACGTCGGCGTACGTGCCGTGGAATCTCGACAACTTCTCGTCCAGCTGGTTCGAACGTTTCGTCCGGAGTTTCGCCGGCACCATCGCGGGCGGCACGTCGGAAATTCAGAGGAACATCATCGCCGAGCGGGTGCTCGGCCTTCCCCGTGGATGAGGAGCCCGACATGTACATCCTGTACGAGGTCGAGGACAAGATCGCGACGATCACGCTCAACCGGCCTGACGCCGCGAACGCCCAGAATGCTGCTCTTCTCGACGAACTCGACGAAGCATGGCGGAAGGCCGGCGACGATCCCGAGGTGTCGGTGATCGTCCTCCGAGCGGAGGGCAAGCACTTCTCGGCGGGCCACGACATGCGTGGTGGGGGCCCCGTCCCCGACAAGATCACGCTCGAGATGATCTATTCGACCGAGTCCCGCCGGTACCTCGAATACTCGATGCGGTGGCGGAACATTCCCAAGCCGTCCATCGCCGCCGTCCAGGGCAGGTGTATCGCGGGTGGCCTGCTGCTGTGCTGGCCGTGCGATCTCATCGTCGCGTCGGAGGACGCTTCGTTCTCCGACCCGGTCGTGATGATGGGCATCGGCGGTGTCGAATACCACGGCCACACCTGGGAACTCGGCCCGCGCAAGGCCAAGGAGATTCTGTTCACCGGCCGCCCCGTGACCGCGGACGAGGCGGAGAAGACCGGGATGGTCAACAAGGTCGTGCCCCGGGATCGTCTCGATGCCGAGGTTCGCGAACTCGCCGAGCAGATCGCCCGGATGCCGCCGTTCGGTCTGCGGCAGGCGAAGCGGGCTGTCAATCAGACGCTCGACGTGCAGGGTTTCTACGCAGCCGTTCAGTCGGTGTTCGACATCCACCAGACCGGGCACGGAAACGCGCTCAGTGTCGGTGGGTGGCCGGTGCTGATGAAACTCGACGAGATGAAGCAGAACATCAAGTAGAGCGCACGACGCCCGAAGGGCGGGCCCCCCCCCCCGCCGGGGGGCCCGGGGGGGGGGGGGGGGGGGGGCCGCCCCGGCCGGGGGGGGGGGCCCCCGCGACGACCGCGGCAGCGAGACCACATCCGGCGAGCACGCCGAAGACCGCCGAAACGAAGCCGACGATCACGGATTCGGCACGTACGCT
>NZ_JAXION010000089.1:0-17793 GCF_049311045.1 Rhodococcus sp. 7Tela_A2
CTCGGGCCCCGGCGCCGGTCTTTCCCCGCGTGGCCGGGGGGGCCCCCGCCTAGCGGCCCGGGGCCCGCGGTCACTTCACAGCGTGGGCCACCCGCGGATGTGGGCGGCCGATCGGGATGTCAGCCCCGGATCATGTTGCGCAGCACGTACTGCAGGATGCCGCCGTTGCGGTAGTAGTCCGCTTCACCCGGCGTATCGATGCGCACGACCGCGTCGAACTCGACCTTGCTGCCGTCGTCCTTCGTTGCGGTGACGTGCACGGTGCTCGGCGTGGTGCCCTCGTTGAGCGCCTCGATACCGGTGATATCGAAGACCTCGGTGCCGTCCAGTCCGAGACTTGCCGCAGACTCCCCGGCGGGGAACTGCAGCGGGACGACGCCCATACCGATGAGGTTCGAGCGGTGGATGCGCTCGAAGGACTCGGTGATGACGGCCTTGACGCCGAGGAGGCTGGTGCCCTTGGCCGCCCAGTCGCGCGACGACCCGGAGCCGTACTCCTTGCCGCCCAGGACGACCAGCGGGATGCCGGCCTTCTGGTAGTTCTGCGACGCGTCGTAGATGAACGCCTGCGGTGCACCGTCCTGGGTGAAGTCGCGGGTGTAGCCACCGGACACACCGTCGAGCAGCTGGTTCTTCAGGCGGATGTTCGCGAACGTGCCGCGGATCATCACCTCGTGGTTACCGCGACGCGAACCGAGCGAGTTGTAGTCCTTGCGCTCGACGCCGTGCTCGTCCAGGTACTGAGCGGCCGGGGTGCCCGGCTTGATCGGACCCGCGGGGCTGATGTGGTCCGTCGTGACCGAGTCGCCGAGCAGCGCGAGCACACGAGCGCCCTTGATGTCGGTGACCGGAGCCGGATCCATCGTCATGCCGTCGAAGTACGGAGGCTTCCGCACGTAGGTCGAGTTCTCGTCCCACGCGAAGGTGTCGCCCGCCGGGGTCTCCAGGTTCTGCCAGCGCTCGTCGCCCTTGAAGATGTCGGCGTAGGAGTTGCGGAACATGTCCTGGCTGATCGCCGACTTGATGGTGTCGTCGATCTCCTGTGCGGACGGCCAGATGTCCTTGAGGAAGACGTCGTTGCCGTCCTTGTCCTTGCCCAGGGCGTCGGCCTCGAAGTCGAAGTCCATGGTGCCGGCGAGCGCGTACGCGATGACGAGCGGCGGCGACGCGAGGTAGTTCATCTTCACGTCGGGCGAGATGCGACCCTCGAAGTTGCGGTTACCCGAGAGCACCGCGGTGACCGAGAGGTCGTTGTCGTTGATCGCCTTGGAGATCTCCTCCGGCAGCGGACCGGTGTTGCCGATGCACGTGGTGCAGCCGTAGCCACCGAGGTAGAAACCGAGCTTCTCGAGGTAGGGCCACAGGCCCGCCTTCTCGTAGTAGTCGGAGACGACCTGCGAACCCGGCGCCATGTTGGTCTTGACCCACGGCTTCGTGGCCAGGCCCTTTTCGACCGCGTTGCGGGCGAGCAGTGCGGCACCCAGCATCACGGACGGGTTCGAGGTGTTGGTGCAGGAGGTGATGCCCGCGACGACCACGGCACCGTGATCGAGGACGAACTCGCCCTGCTCGGACTTGACCGTGACCGGCTTGGACGGCCGGCCGGTGGCACCGTTGGCGGCGGACTGCACGCGGTCCGCGGTGTCGTCACCGTCGTCGGCGAACGAGAGAGCAACCGGGTCCGACGCGGGGAAGGACTCCTCGACGGCCTCGTCGAGCTGGCTGTGCTCGGCAGGCTGGTCGTCGCCCACGTAGGTGCGGATGTCGCGGCGGAAGGCGAGCTTCGAGTCGCTGAGCAGGATGCGGTCCTGCGGGCGCTTCGGGCCGGCGATCGACGGAACGACGGTGCTCAGGTCCAGCTCGATGTACTCCGAGTAGACCGGCTCCTTGTCGGCGTCGTGCCACATGCCCTGTTCCTTGGCGTACGCCTCGACGAGCGCGAGCTGCTCGTCGCTGCGGCCGGTCAGGCGCAGGTAGTTGATGGTTTCGCCGTCGATCGGGAAAATCGCTGCGGTGGAACCGAACTCGGGGCTCATGTTGCCGAGGGTGGCGCGGTTCGCGAGGGGGACCTCGGCGACGCCGGCACCGTAGAACTCGACGAACTTGCCGACCACGCCGTGCTTACGCAGCATCTCGGTGACGGTGAGCACGACGTCCGTCGCGGTCACGCCCGGCTGGATCTCGCCCGAGAGCTTGAAGCCGACGACGCGCGGGATGAGCATGGAGACCGGCTGGCCGAGCATTGCGGCCTCGGCTTCGATGCCGCCGACGCCCCAGCCGAGGACGCCGAGTCCGTTGACCATCGTGGTGTGCGAGTCGGTGCCGACACAGGTGTCGGGGTAGGCCTGGCCGTTGCGGGTCATGACCGTCGGAGCCAGGTACTCGATGTTGACCTGGTGGACGATGCCCATGCCGGGCGGGACGACCTTGAAGTCGTCGAACGCGCCCTGGCCCCAGCGCAGGAACTGGTAACGCTCACCGTTGCGCTGGTACTCGAGGTCGACGTTGCGCTCGAGCGCGTCGGCGCGGCCGAAGACGTCGAGGATGACCGAGTGGTCGATGACCATGTCGGCGGGGGAAAGCGGGTTGACCTTGTTCGGGTCGCCGCCGAGGGTGGTGACGGCCTCACGCATGGTGGCCAGGTCGACCACGCACGGCACGCCGGTGAAGTCCTGCATGATCACGCGGGCAGGCGTGAACTGGATCTCGATGCTGGGATCGGCTGCGGGATCCCAGTTGGCGATGGCGCGGATGTGATCGGCGGTGATATTGGCACCGTCTTCGGTGCGCAGCAGGTTCTCGGCGAGAACCTTCAAGGAGTAAGGGAGTTTCTCGGTGCCGGGGACGGCCGACAGGCGGAAGATCTCGTACGAGTTATCTCCGACCTGCAGGGTCCCCTTGGCGCCGAACGAATCAGTATTGGTGCTCACGTCAGCTCCACTCGTCGTTTCGGCTCGCCGCCGACGGGGCTGTGTCGACGGCTGAAGCGAGGCACACAGCGTCCACAGAGGAGGAATTTCCTGTGCGGTGCCGCCGTGGCGTCTCACCGTAGAGTCTAACAGTACGCTTGTCCTGTAATAAAGCCGGGAGTGTACAGAGAATACGGCGCTCCCAGGGGTGCGCGACGCCACATCGGACGCGCCCGCCGACCTCGGCGCGGCTGCGCCACCCGCGCGCGATCGCGTACTGTTCGGTGTTGCCCTGCGAGCGTGTGCTCCCTGTGCCGACTGCTCGACGCGGCGAAGCCGGGCTCGCACACGCTCCCGACCAGCACTACCGGAGAGAAATGTCTGCGCCACTGCTACGAATTCCCGGGCCGTCGGCCACAGATCTCCCTCCGGGTGTCACGGTCGAGGCGATCCTCGCCGACCTGAGCGACGACCAGGTCTCCGCGCCTCCCGAACAGGTCGACGATCTGGTCGCGGAGGTGGCGCGGGCGCAGGAACACGGGATCGACCTGAGTGTCGTGGTGATCGATCGAGATCCGCGCATGGACTCCCAGCTCCGTGACCTCGCCACCGAGGTCGGAGCCGAAGACGGGGGCACCGTGCTCGTCCTCAGCCCCGGGTGGGTCGGCACGTTCAGCGACAGCCTGGACCGGGTCACCCTCGAAGCCGCGGAGGACCGCACCTATACCGGCAACCCGGTGGTCTCGACGAAGAACTTCGTCGATTCCGTGATCGAGCCCTCGCCACCGTGGACGATGCTGACGATCCTGCTCGTGCTCGTCGTCGCTGCGGCATCGGGCGCGACGTACTGGGCGAAGATCCGGCGTGCCGCTCGATCCGATGCGGCCGAACACGAGAAGGTCCCCGCCGAGGACACGGCACCCACGACCTCCTGACGGCGCCGCCGCCTGTCTTCTCGCCGGCTCCGGTGTCGATGTCCGGCGCCGGAGTGCGCCCCGAAGGTCGCTTTCCGTAATCGAAATCCGTAACTGTCGCGCGAGACGCGCCTGGTGTGTCGTACGGTTCAGATGACGCTCTTGGGGAAGGTGTGTCACAAGCCCAGTCGTGGGGCGCTGCCCGCGACCGGAGACCGGTACAGCGACCGATCGCGGGGACCCCGCGAGCGGTGTTTGCTGTGCGCTCCCCGAGGCGTCGGGCCCGACTGTTTCTCAGGTCGGCACGACCGAGGGAGAGCGCAAGTGAGACGATTCGGTTTCCACGGGGGGATTCCGCGACGGTCGTCGCCTACCGGCGCACCGGCATCGCCTACCACTGCCGGACGTCGGCGGTCTTCTCTTCGCAGCACCCGTTCGGGCCACGTCGTCCGCGCCTCCCGGTTGCTCGCGGGAATCGGGCTCATGACGACCGTGCTCGTCGCAGTGGGGTCGACTGCGGCCGCGGTGCCACCACCACCGCCCAATCCGTCGGACACGGAACTGGACGCGGCCGGGGCGGCCGTGAACTCCGGGATCGACCGCATCGGTGAACTGATCGTGCGCATCTCCCACGCAGATCAGCAGCTCGCCGAACTCGACGCCCAGGTCGCGATCAAACGCGAGGACGTCAACCGCGCCCTCGTCGACTTGCATTCCGCCCAGGACGCCGTGGCAGCAGCCGCGCAGGCCGTGGTGTCCTCCCAGCTCGCCCTCCAGGACGCGGGCGCCCAGATCTCACACGCGCAAGCGGACTTCGACTCGTTCGCGCGGGAGAGCTACACCCGCGGATCGAACGCGACATCACTCGCCGCGTTCCTGTCCACCGACGGCCCCGAGGACCTGCTCGACCGCGCGCAGGTGATGCGCATGCTCTCGACCGGACGCGACGCGGTGCTCGACGCACTCGAACGCGCGCGCACCGAACAGGCGAACTCCCATTCCCGTGCGCGCGCCGCGAAACAGGAGGCCGACGCCGCAGCGGCGGCCGCCGAGCAGCGCAAGGTGGACGCGGAAGCTGCGATCGCCGTCGCCCGCGATGCCCTCGACCGGGAAGCCGCAGAAAAGAGCCGCATCGAGCAGGCACGAGCGGGAGCCCAGGCCGAACTGGATTTCGCGCGCTCCAACGTTGCCGGTCTCGAGGGTCAGCGCGCGGAGTACGTGGCATGGGATCGCCGCCGCGTGGCGGAGGAGGCGGCCCGTGCCGCTGCCGCCGAGGTGGCGCGTGAGGAAGCGGCAGCGGCGGCCCAGCGGGTCGCAGCCGACGACGCGGCGCTCGCGCGGGCAGCCGAACTCGCCAACGGACGACGTCCCCACACCGACTTGGGAGAGAGCGCACCTACCCTCGACACGCCGGCCGTGAGCGCCGCCGTACCGGACGAGGACCTCGATCCCGACGTGACACCGAGCCCGGGTAGCGAGGTGAACCCGGCAGACGAAGTCACCGAGACACCTCGCACGCCCACACCGCAGACTCCGCGGTCGTCGCCGCGCACCCGGTCGACGCCGTCGCTCACCGGCGCCGCGGCGGTCGAGACCGTGATCGACCGTGGGCTGTCCCAGATCGGCGTGCCGTATGCGTGGGGTGGGGGAGACGAGAACGGACCGACCCGCGGAATACGGGACGGCGGTGTCGCCGACAGTTACGGAGATTTCGGCAAGGTGGGCTTCGACTGCTCCGGGCTGATGATCTATGCGTTCGCCGGTATCGGCATCTCCCTGCCGCACTACACCGGATATCAGTACACAGCGGGCACCCAGATCCCGTCGTCGGAGATGAGACGCGGCGACATGATCTTCTACGGCCCCAATGCGAGCCAGCACGTGGGCCTGTACCTCGGCGACGGCACGATGCTCGAGGCGCCGCAGTCGGGTTCGCACGTCATGATCTCGCCGGTACGCTGGGACGGCATGACACCGTATGTGGTGCGCATGGTGTCCTGACGGTGAAGTGATCGTGATCGCACTGTCCGGGCGTGGGACTCGCCCACGCCGCGGGCCTGGCGTTACGGCACACTGAATCGACACCTGCCATAGTGGTGCAGCAGGCGATTTCCAGTGGATCAACGTAGGCGAAAGCGGTGGATTCTTGGTGACCTCACGCGAGGGCGGGACGTCGGGTACGGCAGCGGGCGCACAGAAGGGCGGGGCCGGCTCGAACAACGCCGCCGGTCAGGGCCACGACGTGGAGCCGCAGGGCACGGCCGGACCGGGCAGCGGCAGGGCGGACGCCGGCGCTCCCACACGGGGCAGTGTCGCGGCGAACCCTCCCGTTGCCGGAAACGGCCCGTCCGCCGGTGCGACGAGTGCGTCCGCTCCCGCCGTGTCCACGTCGAAGGAGCCTGTGGCCGCACCGGAGAAGGCGTACGACCCGGCAGACGACGTCCGCCTTCTCGAGCGCGCCATCTACGAGGTCAAGCGAGTGATCGTCGGCCAGGACCTCCTCGTCGAACGCATGCTCGTCGGAGTGCTCGCCCGCGGGCACGTCCTGCTCGAAGGCGTGCCGGGTGTCGCGAAGACCCTCGCGGTCGAGACGTTCGCCAAGGTTGTCGGTGGCTCCTTCTCCCGCGTCCAATTCACTCCCGACCTGGTACCCACCGACCTCGTCGGAACCCGGATCTACCGGCAGGGCCGCGAAGAGTTCGACACCGAACTCGGCCCGGTGGTGGCGAACTTCGTGCTCGCCGACGAGATCAACCGCGCCCCGGCGAAAGTGCAGTCGGCGCTGCTCGAGGTGATGGCGGAACGGCACGTCACCATCGGTGGCAAGACGTTCCCGATGCCCGACCCGTTCCTGGTCATGGCGACGCAGAACCCCATCGAGAACGAAGGCGTCTACCCGCTGCCCGAGGCGCAGCGAGACCGGTTCCTGTTCAAGGTCCTCGTCGACTACCCCTCGGTCGAGGAAGAACGCGAGATCGTCTACCGGATGGGAGTCGCGGCTCCGGAACCGAAGCAGGTGCTCTCCCGGGAGGAACTGCTGCGACTGCAGAAGATCGCCAGTCGCGTGTTCGTGCACCATGCGCTCGTCGACTACGTGGTGCGGGTCATCTTCGCGACGCGCTCGCCGGCCGAACTGGGTCTGCACGACGTGCAGGGATGGATCGCCTACGGTGCTTCTCCGCGTGCGACCCTCGGCATCATCTCCGCAGCCCGCGCGCTCGCTCTCGTCCGCGGGCGCGACTACGTGATCCCGCAGGACATCATCGACGTGATCCCCGACGTGCTGCGTCACCGCTTGGTGTTGTCGTACGACGCGCTGGCCGACGACGTCTCACCGGACCGGATCATCGCCGAGATCCTCCAGACGGTCGGTCTGCCGCAGGTCGCGCCCCAGGCCACGGCACCCGTGCCGGCGGGTCCCCCCGCGGCGGTGCGTCCCGGTGCTCCTGTGGTGCCCGCGCCCGGACCGCACGGAGGTGCAGGGCAACGGTGAGCGAACCCGCCCGCGACGGGTCGCCACCCACGTTCCGTTCCGGCGAGCTGCGCGACCCCGCATTGACTGCTGCGCTGCGCACCCTGGAACTGACCGTCCGGCGCCGGCTCGACGGTGTCCTGCACGGTGATCACCTGGGCCTGATTCCCGGACCCGGGTCCGAACCGGGCGATGCCCGGGAGTACCAGCCGGGCGACGACGTACGCCAGATGGATTGGTCGGTCACCGCCCGCACCACCCATCCGCACGTGCGGCAGACCGTCGCGGATCGCGAACTCGAGACCTGGCTCGCGGTCGATCTGTCCGCGAGCCTCGATTTCGGCACGGCCGCGTGCGAGAAGCGCGATCTGGTCGTCGCAGCGGTCGCGGCGATCGCGCATCTGACGATCGGCGGCGGCAACCGGATCGGCGCCGTGGTGTCCACCGGCCGCGACACGGTGCGGATTCCCGCGCGCGGGGGACGGGCCCACGCCCAATCCATGCTGCGCACCATCGCGACCATCCCGCACCCACCGGACGGGACCCGCGGTGATCTGCGCGGTGTCGTCGAGGCGCTGCGGCGGCCCCAGCGCCGGCGCGGTCTTGCCGTCGTGATCAGCGACTTCCTGGGACCGCTCGACTGGCAGCGGTCGTTGCGTGCCCTCTCCGGCCGGCACGACCTGCTGGCAGTCGAGGTGCTGGACCGCCGCGACCTGGAACTGCCCGACCTGGGAGACGTCGTCCTGCACGATCCCGAAACCGGACGCACCCGTGAGTTCACGACGACACCGCAGCTTCGCGCCGACTACGCCCAGGCTGCCGCGGAGCATCGCGCTGCCGTGCAGCAGGCGATGCGCAGTTGCGGGGCCCCGATGCTGAGTTTGCGGACCGACCGGGACTGGATCAGCGACGTGGTTCGTTTCGTCGCGGCTCGCCGGCACAGTTACGCAGCCGGCGGCGTGGGGAGGGTGGGCCGGTGAGCATTTCCGGTTTCACCTCACCGTGGTGGTTGCTGTTCCTGGTCGTGGTTGCCGCCCTCGGCGTCGGCTACGTGCTGGTGCAGCGCCGCAGGCTCTCTCACACGATGCGGTTCACCAACTTCGAACTTCTCGAGAAGGTCGCTCCCGACCGGCCCGGACGTGCCCGCCACATCCCGGTCGCGCTGCTGCTGGCCGGCCTGGTCTTCCTCACGGTCGCCCTCGCCGGACCTACGGCCGAGCAACGGGTGCCGCGTAATCGCGCGACGGTCGTCGCGGTGATCGACGTGTCGCTGTCGATGGAGGCGACCGATGTCGCACCGTCCCGGCTCGCCGCCGCGCAGGAAGCGGCGAAGCAGTTCGCGGACGATCTGACTCCCGGGATCAACCTCGGTCTCGTCGCGTTCTCCGGTACCGCGTCGGTGCTGGTGTCACCGACCACCAACCGGGAAGCGACGAAGACGGCAATCGATCACCTGCAACTGAGTGAGCGCACCGCCACCGGCGAAGCGATATTCACTGCGATGCAGTCCATCGACACCCTGGCCGCTGTGCTCGGCGGCAGCGATCAGGCGCCGCCCGCCAGGATCGTGCTGCTCTCGGACGGAAAGCAGACCGTGCCGGAGAGCCCCGACGACCCGCGGGGAGGTTTCACCGCGGCGAGGCAGGCAGCCGAGAAGGGAATCCCGGTCTCGACGATCTCGTTCGGCACCGCGACCGGAACGGTCACGATCGAGGACGAGCGCATCCCGGTCCCTGTCGACGATCCGTCTCTCAAGGAGATCGCGAACCTGTCCGGGGGCAGCTTCTTCACCGCGTCGAGTCTCGAGGAACTCGAGGACGCCTACAACACTCTCGAGGAGCAGATCGGCTTCGAAACGACGCGCGGCGATGCCAGCCGGCCGTGGCTGATGCTCGGTGCTCTCTGCGTCGCCGCAGGCCTCCTCTCCGCCATGGTGCTTCGCCAGCGCCTGCCCTGACCCTTCTTGTCGCCGCTCACGGAGCCCTGTCCGTGTGCGATCCACCACCAGATAGGTTTGTCGCCATGACTGACGCAAGTAGCCCCGCCGCGTCCACGCGCCCCGCGGGCACGCCCCGGTCCGTTCTCGTCACCGGAGGAAACCGCGGTATCGGCCTCGCGGTGGCTCGCCGCCTGCAGGCCGACGGACACAAGGTTGCCGTCACCCACCGCGGTTCCGGTGTCCCCGACGACCTGTTCGGTGTCGTGTGCGACGTCACCGACGCCGAGTCGGTCGACCGCGCATTCACCGAGGTCGAAGAGCATCAGGGCCCTGTCGAGGTGCTGGTCGCCAACGCCGGCGTCACCGACGACACCCTGCTGATGCGCATGACCGAGGACCAGTTCACCAGCGTCCTCGACGCCAACCTCACCGGATCCTTCCGGTGCGCGAAGCGCGCCAACCGGGCGATGCTGCGCGCACGGTGGGGACGGATGATCTTCCTCGGTTCGGTTGTCGGTATGGCAGGCCAGGCCGGGCAGATCAACTACGCGGCCTCGAAGGCCGGCGTGATCGGACTCGCCCGGTCGGTGACCCGCGAACTCGGCTCACGCTCGATCACCGCCAACGTCGTCGCACCCGGGTTCATCGAGACGGACATGACCGCGGAACTGTCCGACGATCTGCGCGACATGGCAAAGAAATTCATCCCGATGCAGCGTCTCGGCAAGCCCGACGATGTCGCGGGCGTGGTGAGCTTCCTCGCCTCAGACGACTCCGCCTACGTCTCGGGCGCTGTCATCCCCGTCGACGGAGGCATGGGCATGGGCCACTGACCCGCCGCCACACCCGGACCACATCCGAATCTCACTGGAGGATCGACACACTCATGGGCGGACTGCTCGAGGGCAAGACCATTCTCGTCACCGGCATCATCACCGATGCCTCCATCGCGTTCCACACCGCCAAAGCGGCACAGGAACAGGGCGCGAAGATCATCATCACCGGCTTCGACCGGTTGCGGCTGATCGACCGCATCGCGCAGCGTCTGCCGCAGCCGGTGCCGCCGGCGATCGAACTCGACGTGCAGAACACCGAGCACCTCGCCGGGCTCGCCGACAAACTGCGTGAACTCGCGCCCGAAGGGATCGACGGCGTCGTGCATTCGATCGGTTTCGCGCCGCGTTCGTGCCTGGGCAGCCCGTTCCTCGATGCCCCGTGGAGCGACGTCGCCGTCGCCCTGGAGGTCTCCGCGTATTCGTACGGTGCACTTGCCAAGGCGGTGCTGCCGGTCATGAACGAGGGCGGTTCTCTCGTCGGCATGGACTTCGATCCGTCACGCGCGGTGCCGTTCTACAACTGGATGGGCGTCTCCAAGGCGACCCTCGAATCGGTCAACCGGTATGTCGCCAAGGAGGTCGGCCCGCGCGGAATCCGCTCGAATCTCGTCGCGGCCGGCCCGATCAAGACCCTTGCGGCGAAGGCGATCGCCGGGGATGCCACCGGACCGGGAGCCGAGATGAACCGGCTCAACGAAGGCTGGTCCGCCGCGTCCCCGATCGGATGGGACGTCGAAGACCCGACTCCGGTCGCGAAGACCGTGTGCGCGGTACTGTCCGATTGGTTGCCCGGTACCACCGGGTCGATCGTGTACGTCGACGGTGGTTTCCACTCACAGGTCGGCCTCGGCGCCTGACAGGTCAGGAGAGCACTCCCATGGTGAGCACCCCCGAATCGTTCGACGCGCTGCTGGTGCTGTCGTTCGGCGGCCCCGAAGGCCCGGACGATGTCCGGCCGTTCCTCGAGAACGTCACCCGGGGCCGGGGGATCCCGCCGGAACGTCTCGACGACGTTGCGCAGCACTACCTGCACTTCGGGGGTGTCTCACCGATCAACGCGCTCAACCGGGCCCTCATCGATGCCGTGCGCGGCGAGTTCGAGGCGCACGGCATCGACCTGCCGGTGTACTTCGGAAACCGTAACTGGCATCCGATGGTCGAGGACACCGTCGCGGCCATGCGTGACGACGGAATTCGCAACGCGCTGGTCTTCGCGACCTCGGCGTGGGGCGGTTACTCGGGATGCCGGCAGTATCACGAGGACATCCGCCGGGCGCGGAGCGCGGTCGACGACGCCCCCGACCTGACGAAGATCCGGCAGTTCTACGATCACCCGCTGTTCCTCGACGCGGTCGCCGATGCCGTGCGCGCATCCCGCGCCGAACTATCCGACGAGGCAGCGGACGCGCGCCTCGTTTTCACCGCTCACTCGATCCCGACGTCCGCCGATGCGACCGGTGGACCGCCGGACGCCGGCGGGCGTCTCTACAGCCGCCAGGTGGCCGAGGCCGCGCGCCTGGTCGCGGATTCGCTCGGTGTCGACGACTACGACCTGGTCTGGCAGTCGCGTTCGGGCCCGCCCCGGGTGCCGTGGCTCGAACCCGACATCGTCGACCATCTCGATGCTCTCCACGAGCGGGGAGTGACCTCGGTGATCGTGGTTCCGGTCGGATTCATCTCCGACCACCTCGAGGTGGTCTGGGATCTCGACACCGAAGCCCGGGACCGTGCGGCCGAACTCGGCATGGAGTTCGTGCGCGCGGCGACGGCCGGGACCGATCCCCGTTTCGCGCAGATGGTCCGTGAGCTCGTGCAGGAACGCCTCGGTACGGCATCGCCGCGCCGGCGCGGAACGGAACCGGAGTTCGGAGTGGGGTGCAACGGCACGCTCTGCGCGGTCCGGTGCTGCGAACCCCCGGCGCGGCCCTCTCGGCCGGCGCCCACAGCGGAGGACTGAGCACTCACGGCTCAGAGCGCCGGCTCACCACTGCGATTCGCCCCGGCCAGGGGAGAGACGAACCAGCTCGGGAGGGACCGCCGCAGCCCCACCGGGCCCTCCACCACCACGGCTCCGGTCCGCAGCGCCTCGGGCCAGTCGTTTTCTCCGCGCCAGATTTCGGTCAGATCCCGCAGCCCAGCCGTGACCGTGACGGAGACCTCGAAGCCCGGATCGGTGTCGCAGACGTCGACCTCTCCGGGAACGATGACCAGCCACCACCGCCGCGACCCGCGTGGGGCGCCGGTGAAGACGAACTCCACGACCACCCGAGTCTCCTCGATCGCGGAGTGGACGACGTTGCGGTGCATATCCCACATCAGCAGCTTGGGGTCGAGGTCTTCGTCGCCGAGCCGGCCCGTCCACCGCGATCCCCACGTGCCGAGCGCGGACACCACCGGTTCCAGATCACGTCCGGCGGGTGTGAGCACGTAACGGACCTCCGAACCGTCGACGGTCCGTTGCACGATGCCCGCGACCGTCAACTGGTGCAGGCGGGTGGACAGTAACGACGGCGACATCCGGGGGAGTCCGCGGCGGAGGTCGTTGAATCGCTCGCTACCGAGCACCAATTCGCGCACCAGCAGAAGTGTCCACCGCTCGTCGAAGAGTTCCATCGCTTTCGCGACGGGACAGAATTGGTGGTAGGGCGAGCCCATGCTTCGAATGGTAGGCCTGCCGGGCGGTACAGATTCCGAACTGGAAGCAATCCGCGGGTGTTCATACCGTTGACGTGCGCCTCCGAGATCTGTCGACGACGGATCGGACGCTCCGTTGAAGGAGATGTGTGATGACGCAATCCCGCTCGGCACTCGATGCAGACCGCGACCTCAAGGCGAAACACCGGGCCATGTGGGCGCTCGGCGATTATCCGGCCGTCGCGTCCGGAGTGATCCCGTCGCTCGGGCAGATCCTCGTGTCCGCGTGCCGGGTCGGCCCGGGCGACCGGGTGCTCGACATCGCGGCCGGTTCGGGCAACGCCGCGATTCCCGCCGCACTGACCGGGGCCACCGTCGTGGCGACGGACCTGACTCCCGAACTGTTCGACATCGGCCGGCGCGATGCCGAGGACGCCGGCGCCACCGTGACCTGGCAAGAGGCGGACGCGGAGGCGATGCCGTTCGGCGACGCGAGTGCCGACGTGACGCTCTCGTGCGTCGGGGTGATGTTCGCGCCGCACCACCAGGTAGCGGCGGACGAACTCGTGCGCGTCACCCGTCCGGGAGGCCGGATCGGGCTCTTGAGCTGGACGCCCGCGGGTTTCATCGGCCGGATGTTCGCCACGATGAAGCCGTACGCGCCCGCACCACCCCCGGGGGCACAACCACCCCCGCTCTGGGGCGACGAAGACCATGTGCGGACCCTGCTGGGGGACCGGGTGACCGATCTGACGGCGAGCACCGGTTCGTTACGTGTCGACCGTTTCCCCACGGGCGAAGCGTTCCGCGACTTCTTCAAGACGAACTACGGGCCGACGATTGCGGTCTACCGCGCACTCGCGGGTGATCCCGAGCGAGTCGCCGCGCTCGACGGCGAACTTGCCGAACTGGCGCGCCGGCACGATCTGGGTGGGGGAGCGATGGACTGGGATTACCTGCTGGTCACTGCCAGTCGCGCGGGGTGAGAACTCAGCCGTGCTGGGGCGCGCGCAGAGCGGCGTCGACCGCGCCGACTCGCGCGTGCCGCACCGCGGTCCACAAGGGACGCAGCGCGGATTCGCGGGCGTCCAGCGTGGTCGCCGAACCGGCACGCAGACCCCCGCCGCGCCCCGCGACGGTGAGAATTGCCGCGACCTGATCGGCGGCATCGAGGATCCGCACGGCACGCTGCGGGATCGAGTCCGGATACCGGTGACGGGCGTACTCGGCGATCTCGGCCGCGATCTCGGCACGCGGGTCGGTGCTGCGGCCGTCGTCGCCGACCGTGCGGATACCGGTGAGCGTGGCGGCGGCGTCGCGCACCGCTTCGCGCATGGTGAATTCGGCTTCGCCGAGGCCTGGTAGGTCGGTGAGTTCGGGTACCGCCGGGACGGCGAACACGGTCCAGCGGAGTACATCGGGTCCCTCGACGGTCGGAACCAGGCCGAGTCCGGGCGTTCCCGGCGCGCCGACGAGTACACCCTCCCCGGCAGCCGTTGCTGCTGCGGAGAAGGCGATGCCGACGGGCAGGCCGCGCACATCGCCCGGAGACGGCAACAGCAGTCGGATGCCCGAACCTCCCGCGGGGTCGGCCCGCCGGATCACGGTGAGCAGTACCGCGGCGCCGTCCTGCGGGTCCTGGCCGGTCAGCCCGGCGCGGTGTTTCGCGTCCGCCTCGGCGGCAGCGACGAGGTGCATCGGCGCCCACTCGTGCAGGGCATCGATGACCTCGTCGGGCGCCGCGCGACCGGAGAGCCATGCTCCGGCCCACAGCGTCAGGCTCTGACTCGGGGAACTCACGGAACGAGCATAGGACGCCTGTTCTCCGGCGTGGCGACGACCGCCCGCCGGTGTCGTTGTCCTAACGTTGACCGGCGTGAGTCCACGCGACAGCTACGGCGACATCTATGCCGGACACAACCGCAAGCGGAGGAAGACCGTCCCGGAACTCGAGGCCGAGAAGGATCTCGTGGTCGAAGACGCCGCGTCGGGGTGGTGCGGCGCGATCGTCGGCATCGAACGCACCTACGACGGCGACTTCGTGCGCTTGGAGGACGGGCAACGCCGCACCCGTCTGTTCGCGATGCGGCCTGCCGCGTTTCTGATCGACGGTGCACCTGTCACTCTGGTGCGGCCGAAGCCGCGACCGGCGGCGCAGACCCCGGCGAGATCGGCCTCGGGGTCGACCAGAGTCGAGGGCTTGCGGGCACGCGTGGCCCGCGGAAGCCGCATCTGGGTCGAAGGTGTGCACGACGCGGCCCTCGTCGAACAGGTCTGGGGACACGACCTCCGTGTGGAGGGCGTCGTCGTCGAACAACTCGAAGGGCTCGACAACCTGGCCGAGCGGCTCGCCGAGTTCCGTCCCGGTCCGGGACGGAGGGTCGGTGTCCTGGCGGACCATCTCGTCACCGGATCGAAGGAAGAGCGGCTGACCGCGAACCTCGGCCCGCACGTCATGGTCACCGGCCATCCCTACATCGACGTGTGGGAAGCGGTGCGCCCCAAGGCCGTCGGGATCGAGTCCTGGCCGACGATTCCGCGCGGCCAGGACTGGAAAACCGGCGTGTGCCGTGAACTCGGCTGGGGTACGCCGCAGGAAGGCTGGCGGCGGGTCTACGGCGCGGTGTCGTCGTTCCGGGACCTCGAAGCCCCGCTGATCGGCGCTGTCGAGCGACTCGTGGATTTCGTCACCGAACCCGGCGACGGCGACTGAGCGCCCCGCACCGAAGGTCGACGGCACATCCGGGCGCACTCAATACCTGTACCGCCGCACGGTATCCGGATGGATGACGATACGTACCTGGTCTTCGGCGAGGATCCCGGCGAGATCGGCGGCACGAACCGGATCGTCGAGATCCCAATAGCGCGCGGCCAGGCGGGAACACAACTCGTGTGCTCCGTCCGCCTCGATCGTGGTGTGGCCCGCGACCGACACCCACCGTTCACGTTCCCCGACCGGTGCGGCGACCACGATCGAGGCGCGGGGGTCGCGCCCCAGGCGGCGGATCTTCAGCGAGTCGGGGGCGGTGAACAAGTCGACGGTGCCCGCGTCGGTGGCCTCGAACCAGACCGGTCGGGGCTGGGGCGGGAGCGGTCCTGCGGCCACGCTCACGAATCCGTGCAGGGGGCGTCTGAGGAACTCCAGGTCCTCGGCGGTCAGTGAACTCGTGGGGGTGCTCATCATGACCCTTTCGGATTCGGGGAAGGGCGGGCCGGCGGCGCCCGCCCCGGCGCGTTCCCTCCGCACGGACGGTTCGCCGACGTGCTGAGCATTGTGCTCGTCGCGGCGGGTGTGTGCGCGGCAACCGCTCAGCAAGCCTGTGAACTGGCTCTCTGCCGCAATGTCCGATTTATGGTTCGATGGTTGCTGTGGCGGCATTGATATGGCTTATCGCCGGCGTGGCACTGGCTGCGGCGGAAGCGCTCACCGGTGACTTCGTCCTGCTGATGCTCGGCGGTGCGGCGCTGGCTACCGCCGGTGTCTCGGCTGCAACGGATCTGCCGGTGTGGCTCGACGCCGTGGTGTTCGCACTGTTCTCGCTGGTATTGCTGCTCGGAGTCCGGCCCATCCTGCGCCGCCGCTATTCCGCGCCGCCCGCGCTCACGACGGGTGTCGACGCGCTACCCGGCAAGCACGCGCTCGTCGTCGAGCAAGTGGGTGAGCACGCGGGCCGGGTGAAAATCGACGGCGACGTGTGGACTGCCCGGCCGTTGGACGCCACCGAAGTGTACGAACCCGGAACAACCGTGACCGTGATGCAGATCGACGGCGCGACCGCCGTCGTATGGAGGGGTGTCTGACCTATGGAAGCGCTGATCGTACTCGCCGTACTGGTGGTACTCGTCGTGATCGTGGTGGTGAAATCCGTCGCCCTGATCCCGCAGGCAGAAGCCGCGGTCATCGAGCGGCTGGGACGCTATTTCCGGACCGCGTCGGGACAGTTGACGTTCCTGGTGCCGTTCGTGGACCGTATCCGCGCGAAAGTCGATCTGCGCGAACGGGTGGTGTCGTTCCCGCCGCAACCGGTCATCACCAAGGACAACCTGACGCTGAGCATCGACACGGTCGTCTACTTCCAGGTCACCAACCCGCAAGCCGCGGTGTACGAGATCAGCAACTACATCGCCGCCGTCGAACAACTCACGGTGACGACCCTGCGCAACGTCGTCGGCGGTATGACCCTCGAAGAGACTCTCACCTCCCGTGACTCGATCAACGGTCAGTTGCGCGGTGTGCTCGACGAAGCGACGGGCCGCTGGGGTCTGCGGGTCGCGCGCGTCGAACTCAAGAGCATCGATCCGCCGCCGTCGATCCAGGAGTCGATGGAAAAGCAGATGAAGGCGGACCGCGAGAAGCGCGCGACGATCCTCACGGCCGAAGGCCACCGCGAGGCCGCGATCAAGACCGCAGAGGGCGACAAGCAGGCACGCATCCTGTCGGCCGAGGGATCGAAGCAGGCCGCGATCCTCGAGGCGGAAGCGGAACGGCAGTCCCGCATCCTGCGGGCGCAGGGTGATCGGGCCGCCCAGTACCTCGAGGCGCAGGGCGAGGCGAAGGCGATCGAGAAGGTGTTCGCAGCCATCAAGGCCGGTAAGCCGACCCCCGAGATGCTCGCGTACCAGTACTTGCAGACGCTGCCGCAGATGGCGCAGGGTGACGCGAACAAGGTGTGGCTCGTGCCCAGCGACTTCGGCGACGCCCTCAAGGGTTTCGCAGGCGCGCTCGGTGCTCGCGGTGAGGACGGTGTCTTCCGCTTCGAGCCGAGCCCGGTCGACGAAGACCTCCAGCGTCCCGAGGACGACTCGGCAGAGGTCAGCGACTGGTTCGACATGAAGACCGACCCGGTCGTGGCGAAAGCGGTCGCCGAAGCCGAGGCAGTGGCACGCAAGCCGGTGGACCCCGCGGTCCCGGTCGTCTCCGGAGAGAAGCCGGCCGGTGTCACGCGCGGTAGCCAGTCGTCCGCGTTGCCGGCCGCAGACCCCGCGCCCGAAGAGCGCGTTCCGTCTCTGGAGACAGAGGTCGGCGAGGAACTCCCGAGGCAGTAATCCTGCCCGGCCGCCGGGGCGTGCGCATGCACGTCACCGGCGG
>NZ_JAXION010000090.1:0-17504 GCF_049311045.1 Rhodococcus sp. 7Tela_A2
CCCCCCCCCCCCCCCCCCCCCCCCCCCCCCCCCCCCCCCCCCCCCCCCCCCCCCCCCCCCCCCCCCCCCCCCCCCCCCCCCCCCCCCCCCCGCCCGTGCCGTCGATAGAGTGGCCGGATGAGTCTTGCCCGCACGGAACGACATGCCCTGGTCCGCACGATGTCCGAGGTCGGTCCCGACGCGCCCACCCTCTGCGGCGACTGGACGACCCGCGATCTCGCCGCGCATCTCCTCGTCCGAGAGCGCCGGGTCGACACGATGCCCGGAATCATGATCCCGGCCTTCGCCGGCCACACGGAGAAGGTCCGTCGCGAGGCGACCGACAAGCAGTGGTCTCACCTGCTGTCCGAGGTCGACTCCGGTCCGCCGAAGTGGTCGCCGCTCTTCCTCCTGGACTCCGTGGCCAACGCAGTGGAAATGTTCGTGCACCACGAGGATGTGCGCCGCGCCCAGCAGGGATGGGAACCGCGACGCCTCTCCACCGAGGTCCAGGACCAGTTGTGGAGGACCGGGCGGATGTTCGCGCGCACCAGCTACGGCGGGTCCGATGTCACCGTCGTCTTCGAGCGCCCCGACGGCGAGCGCGTCACCGTCCGGAAGCGTGGGCCTCGCAGCGTCGTCCTTCGGGGCGAGCCCGCGGAACTACTTCTTCACGCGTTCGGACGCGACGCGGTGCACGTCGACAAGGAGGGCGAGCCGAGCGCCGTCGCCGAGATCGACGGATCCAAGCGCGGAGTGTGACCGACCGGCCCCGCATCGTCGCGGCGTCGTGGCCGAGAGCGCCGCACCACCTGTGACCAGTGCCGCCCGGCGTTACCCGTGTTGCACATGGTTCACGAGAGGCCCGGGCGGTTACCCTGGCGGTTATGGCAGGAAAGTCGGGCAGTCGCGCTTCGTCCTCAACGACCTCACGGTCGCGGACGGGGGCACGCGGCTCGTCCGGCGGTGCCAACCGGTCCCGTGCGGCCTCGGCCAAGTCGGGAAAGGCGAAGGCCGGTACCGGTAGGGCAGCAGCGGGCCGAGGCGCGACGGCGAAGACGTCGGGCGGAGCGCGAACGTCCCGCGGGACGGGCTCGGCCGGAACCCGCCGCTCGCCCCGGCCCCGCGCCAACACTCCACGCGGCGCCGCAGCGCGGCGGTCCCGCACCTCCGGCGGGGTACTCGGCGCGCTCGGCAAGGGCGTCGCCGCCGGATGGTTCATGGCGGCGCGCGCGCTCGGTGCCACCGCGCGCACCATGGGCATGGCCACCGACATCGAGCACGGCCATCGGCGGGACGGTATCGCGCTGGGACTCGTCGCAGTCGGGGTGGTCGTCGCAGGATCGCTGTGGTTCGGTGTCGGAGGTCCGGTCGGGGACTGGGTCGAGACCGGTGTGCGCGCCGTTGTGGGCGGCGCGGGAGCGGTGCTCCCGCTGGTCGCCATCGGCATCGCCCTGACCCTGATGCGTACCGAACCGTTCCCCGAGATCCGCCCGAGGCTCGTGCTCGGTGGGCTTCTCGTCGCTCTCCCGGCATTCGGGCTGTGGCACGTTGCGTCCGGCCTCCCGGGGGATGCGACCGGTCGATCCGAGGGCGCCGGTTTCGTCGGCGCCGCGGTCGGCGGACCTCTCACCGCGGGACTGACCGCGTGGCTGTCCGTTCCGCTGATGCTCCTCGCCGCCGGATTCGGCATTCTTCTGCTCACCGGCACCACCATCCGGGAACTGCCCGAACTGTTCCGTGAGTACTTCGGCCTGGAATACCCCGCGGACGACGAATACGGGGACGAATACGGGGACTACTACGACGACGATCCCGGTCTCTACGACGACGGGTATCGCACGGAAAAGACCAGGTCGCGTCGTCGCCGCACCCCCGTCGAGAACTACCCACCCGACGAATTCGAGGCCGAGACCGAGATACTGCCCCTGTGGCCGGACGACGAGGCCACCGCCGCGGCGCCGCCGCCCGAACCCGAGCCGGAACCCGTCCCCGCACCGGCGCGCACCCGCGCGAAACGTCCGGTTCCGGCGGCACCGGTTCCGGAGCCCGAACCGGTGCCGGAGCAGTCCGATGCCCATGCTCTCGTCGTTCCCGACCGCGAAGTCGACGGCGATTACGTCCTGCCGTCGCTGAGCCTGCTCACCAAGGGCGATCCGCCGAAGAAGAGGTCGCCGGCGAACGACGAGATGATCGAGTCGATCACCGAAGTCCTCGAACAGTTCAAGATCGATGCGGCGGTCACCGGCTTCACCCGGGGGCCCACCGTCACCCGCTACGAAGTCGAACTCGGACCGGGCGTGAAGGTCGAGAAGATCACCGCGCTGGCCCGGAACATCGCGTACGCGGTCGCGACGGACAACGTCCGGTTGCTCGCGCCGATTCCCGGTAAGTCGGCGGTCGGTATCGAGGTACCGAACTCCGACCGCGAACTGGTCCGGCTGTCGGATGTCCTCGCCGCCCCGTCGACCCGCCGCGACCACCATCCGCTGGTCATCGGTCTCGGCAAGGACATCGAGGGAGATTTCGTCTCCGCGAACCTCGCCAAGATGCCTCACCTGCTGGTGGCGGGTTCCACCGGGTCCGGTAAGTCGAGTTTCGTCAACTCGATGCTGGTCTCGCTCCTCATCCGGGCCACGCCCGACGAGGTCCGGATGATCCTGATCGACCCCAAGATGGTCGAGTTGACGCCCTACGAAGGCATTCCGCACCTCATCACGCCCATCATCACGCAGCCGAAGAAGGCCGCGGCCGCGCTGGCGTGGCTGGTCGAGGAGATGGAACAGCGCTACCAGGACATGCAGGCCAATCGCGTCCGCCACATCGACGATTTCAATTCGAAGGTGAAGTCGGGCGAGATCACCGCCCCGCTCGGCAGTGAACGTGTCTACCGGCCCTACCCGTACATCCTCGCGATCGTCGACGAGCTGGCGGACCTGATGATGACGGCTCCGCGCGACGTCGAAGAAGCGATCGTCCGGATCACGCAGAAGGCCCGCGCCGCCGGCATCCACCTCGTCCTGGCCACCCAACGTCCGTCGGTGGACGTGGTGACCGGCTTGATCAAGACCAATGTGCCCTCGCGGCTCGCGTTCGCGACGAGCTCTCTCACCGACTCGCGCGTCATCCTCGATCAGCCCGGCGCCGAGAAGCTGATCGGTATGGGCGACGGGCTGTTCCTGCCCATGGGTGCCGGCAAGCCGGTCCGCATGCAGGGTGCGTTCATCACCGACGAGGAGATCTCGGCGGTCGTCGACGCCGCGAAGAACCAGGCCGAACCCGAGTACACCGAGGGCGTCACGGCACCGAAGGCCGGTGAGAAGAAGGACGTCGACGCAGACATCGGCGACGACCTCGACGTGTTCCTCCAGGCCGTCGAACTCGTCGTGACGAGCCAGTTCGGCTCCACGTCGATGCTGCAGCGCAAGCTGCGCGTGGGATTCGCGAAGGCAGGCCGACTCATGGACCTCATGGAGACGCGCGGGGTGGTGGGTCCGAGCGAGGGCAGCAAGGCGCGCGAGGTGCTCGTCAAACCGGACGAACTCGACGGGCTCCTGTACTCGATCCGCGGCGGCGGCGATCCGGACGACGCAGGATCCGGGTCCGGGGACGCCTGAGACACATATGGCACAATCGTGTCAGCTGTGGAGGGGAGTATCCCCTAATTCGCGGCGGTCTCGTCAACACGTACGGCGCCGATGCCGTTCCGGGGCCGTCGGTCCGGCATTCGTGCAGGGCGGGAGAGACCTCCGGCAGGTATACACCTACCGGAAGGCCGAGGTATGCACGTAACCCTGACGACCTGGTTGATCACCATCGCGGTGATCGTCGGACTTTTCGTCTTCGACTTCTATGCCCACGTACGCAAGCCCCACGCGCCGACGTTGCGCGAATCGGGTTTCTGGTCCGCGGTGTTCATCACGATCGCCATCATCTTCGGTGTGCTCGTCTTCATGGTGTGGGGGCCGACGTACGGCGGGGAGTACTTCGCCGGCTACGTCACCGAAAAGGCACTGTCCGTCGACAACCTCTTCGTGTTCGTGATCCTGATGGCGACGTTCGCGGTGCCGCGGGAGTATCAGCAGAAGGTGCTCACGATCGGCATCGTTCTCGCCCTCGTGATGCGCGGCCTGTTCATCGCTGTCGGCGCCGCCGCCATCAATGCGTACAGCTGGGTGTTCTACCTTTTCGGGATCTTCCTGATCTACACCGCCGTCAAGCTCATCCGCGACCACGGTGAGGACCAGGGAAGTATCTCCGAGAACAAGATGGTGGTTCTCGCGCGTAAGTTCCTGCCGGTCCACGACGAATACGACGGCGACAAGCTCGTCACCCGCATCGACGGCAAGAAGATGGTCACGCCGATGCTGCTGGCCCTCATCGCGATCGGGTTCACCGACATCCTGTTCGCGCTCGACTCGATTCCCGCGATCTACGGTCTCACCGAAGAGCCCTACCTCGTGTTCACCGCGAACGCGTTCGCGCTCATGGGTCTGCGGCAGCTGTTCTTCCTCATCGGCGGCCTGCTCGAGCGCCTGGTGTACCTGTCGTACGGACTCTCGGTGATCCTGGCGTTCATCGGCGTCAAGCTCGTGCTGCACGCGCTGCACGAGAACACGCTCGGCTGGATCAACGGCGGCGAACACGTGGCGGTGCCCGAGATCTCCACCGGCTTGTCGCTGGCTGTGATCGTCGGTGTTCTCATCATCACCACGGTTGCGAGTTTGCTGCGGACGCGGCACGTGGAAGCATCCGCCAAGCGATGACGGCGCCGATCGCCTAACCGCTGAAAGCGCCCATCACGGGAGTCCAGGCGGTGATGCGTACCGCATCGCCGCGGCCGCGCGGCGCGAACGGATCCTGAGCCATCAGGTCCCGCGCCGCGGCCTCGTCGGCTACGTCGAGCAGAATCAGTGCCCCGGACCCGTCGGTCCACGGGCCGGTTGCCCGGACCCGTCCGTCCTCGACGAGACCGCTGAGCCATGCCCGGTGCTTCGGGCGGTGCTCGTCGCGGGCCGCGGCGGTGGCGTCGGAGTACGTGTATTCGACGGCGAACATGGCCATGAAGTTTCCTTCGATCCGGTGGGAGACGGGCGTCGTGGCTCAGAGTGTGAGCAACATCCGGGTGTTCCCGAGCGTGTTCGGTTTCACGTAGCTCAGGTCCAGGAATTCGGCGACACCGGTATCGTACGACCGGCACATTTCGGCGTAGACCTCGGCTGTCACCGGGGTGCCTTCGATTTCGGTGAATCCGTGGCGGGCGAAGAAGTCCACTTCGAAGGTGAGCACGAACAGCCGCTCGAGCTCGAGTTCCCGGGCCACCTCGATCAGCCGCGCGACCAGGAGATGACCGGCGCCGCGCCCTTTGACCTGCGGGTCGACGGCCACGGTGCGGACCTCACCGAGGTCGGACCACAGCACGTGCAGCGCTCCGCACCCGACGACACGCGCACCGACCTCGACCACCCAGAACTCCTGGACGGCCTCGTACAGGGTCACCAGGTTCTTCTCGAGAAGGATCCTTCCCGAGTAGATGTCGATGAGCCGCTTGATTTCCGGCACGTCGGACGTTCGGGCCCGACGCACGACCATTCGGTCGGTTGTGCTGGATTCCGGCGCCGCTGTTGTCATGCGGTGAACAGTAGCGCGTGCCCCAGGCGATATTGTGGGGCCCATGAGCACGCCCCGCCAGCACGTCGCCGCATCGGGCGGGAGCGGCGCCGCCCCGGGACCGAACGCCGGTTCCCCGCACGATCCGGTGCCTTTGTGGAACATCGCGAACATCCTGACGGTGCTGCGAATCGCGCTGGTCCCGGTGTTCCTGGTGTTGCTTTTCGTCGGCGACGGGCACGACACCGGGTGGCGCCTGGCGGCCACGGCCGTCTTCGCGGTCGCCGCGATCACCGACCGGATCGACGGCCAGTTGGCGCGCCGGTACGGCCTGGTCACCGACTTCGGCAAGCTCGCCGACCCCATCGCCGACAAGGCGCTCATCGGTGCCGCGCTGGTCGGGCTCTCGCTCCTCGGCGACCTCACCTGGTGGGTCACCGCGATCATCGCCGCTCGTGAACTGGGCATCACAGCTCTGCGATTCGCGGTGCTGCGGCACGGCGTGATCCCGGCCAGCCGGGGCGGCAAGGCCAAGACGTTCGTCCAGACCCTTGCCATCGGGATCTACCTGCTCCCGCTGCCCGACGCGATCGCGCCGGTGGCGGTGACGATGATGGTGCTCGCGGTGGTGCTGACCGTCGTGACGGGCCTCGACTACGTCGTGCAGGCGGTCAGACTGCGTACGGCGGTGCGGGCCGGCGAACCTGCGCACGACGGCGGCGGGGACCGGACGTCGTCGTGACCGCTGCCGACCCGCTTGCCTCCGCGACGCGGGCAGCCGAACTCGTGGCCGAGTTGTCGGCGCGCGGACAGACCGTCGCGACCGCGGAGTCGCTCACCGCAGGACTGGTTGCGGCGACGATCGCCGGCGTTCCCGGCGCCAGCGCGGTCCTGCGCGGGGGGCTGATCGTGTACGCCACCGACCTGAAAGCCGTTCTGGCCGGCGTCGACACCGAGATCCTCGCGCACGACGGTCCCGTCTCCGAGTCCACGGCTGCGGCACTCGCGGACGGTGCGCGTACCCGATGTGACGCCACCTGGGGGCTGGGACTGACCGGCGTGGCCGGACCCGACAGCCAGGACGGACATCCTCCCGGCACGGTGTACATCGGAATCAGCGGGCCGGGAGGTACCCGCGTGGGCCGGCCCGAGGTGGCGGGAGACCGGTGGGGCATCCGGCTCGGATCGGTCGATGCCGCCGTGTCGGGACTACTCGCCCGCCTGCATACGACCTCGGCGTTGTAATGTCTGTTCACCGCGTTCTCGAGGTTCGATCGAGAAGTGGGAACCCGTAGGTGCTGTTGCACGTTGTCGGGGTATAGGTACGAAGGACGAAGGAGGATGCGATGGCGCTGTTGCTACGCGAAGCACTGGGGGACAGCCTTCGGCGTACCCGTGTGTCGCAAAGCCGCACCCTGCGCGAAGTCTCCAGTAGCGCAAGGGTCAGCCTCGGGTATCTCTCCGAGATCGAACGTGGGCGCAAGGAAGCGTCGAGTGAGCTTCTCGCGGCGATCTGCGACGCGCTCGCCGTCCCGCTCTCCGACGTCCTTTCCGACGTGAGCGAGTCGCTCGCCGATGCGGTTCCCCGTCGCAGTGGCATGAACGAGCGGGTTGCCGAGGTCGGTATCTCCGATCTCGCGGGATCCGACGGGGTGGCGCGGGATTCTGCGCGGATTGCGCAAGAGACCAGAGTTGTGATCCCTGCACCGGCGGCGCGGGCGCTTGCTGCCGCCTAACATGGATTGAAGATCGCACCGGGCATCCGGCGCGGACAAGCGACATATCCCGGCTTCGCCTCCAGGGTGATCCGGGCTCGGCAGGTTGGACCGCCGGGATTCGACCGGCAGGGCGGTCCGGAATCGGTGCGCGAGGGCCGCGCATCGGGTCGCGTTCTGCGCGGCGTACCAGATGGAGGCGGGATCACACCCATGGCTAATCCGTTCGTCAAGGGTTGGAAGTACCTGATGGCGCTGTTCAACTCCAAGATCGATGAAAAGGCCGACCCGAAGGTCCAGATTCAGCAGGCCATCGAGGACGCCCAGCGGCAGCACCAGGCACTCTCACAGCAGGCGGCATCCGTCATCGGAAACCAGCGGCAGCTCGAGATGAAGCTCAACCGCCAGCTGGACGAGGTCGAGAAGCTCAACGCGAGTGCCCGGCAGGCCGTGATGATGGCGGACCAGGCCAGTGCTGCGGGCGACACCGAGAAGGCCATTCAGTACACCAACGCCGCCGAGGCCTTCGCCGCGCAACTCGTCACCGCCGAGCAGTCGGTCGAGGACCTGAAGGTGCTGCACGACCAGTCCCTGCAGGCTGCGGCGCAGGCGAAGAAGGCTGTCGAGCAGAACGCTATGGCATTGCAGCAGAAGGTGGCCGAGCGCACCAAGCTGCTCAGCCAGCTCGAGCAGGCCAAGATGCAGGAACGGGTCAGCGAGTCCCTGCGCTCCATGGATTCCACTTTGTCCGCGCCCGGAACCACGCCGAGTCTCGATGCCGTGCGCGAGAAGATCGAGCGTCGCTACGCCAATGCGCTCGGTTCTGCCGAGCTCGCGCAGAACACCGTGCAGGGACGGATGCTCGAGGTCCAGCAGGCGACCGTCCAGATGGCCGGACACAGCCGGCTCGAGCAGATCCGCGCCTCCATGAAGGGTGACGCCCTGCCCGGTGCGCCCGCGACGCCCGCCGTCGATATCGGCAAGGAGCCGCCGGCCGCTGCGGGCAGTGCCGGTAGTCAGTAACGCACGCGACCACCCCAGGAACGTGACCTCGCCATGAACGCACCCGGAAGCGGCCGGGCCGGAAGCATCTCCGGCCCGGCCGCTGCCGTGCTCAGAGACGCCACGGGCGCTGCGGTCGATGCTGCCCGCCGCTGGCGCGATCCCGCGGCGCGACTTCGTCGCAAGAAGCGCCGGGCCCGTCGTCGCGCCCGCTTGTTCGGCGCAGCAGGCGGCACCGGGGGTATCGGTACGGCCACACTCATCGCCGCGTCGGCGCCCGACTGGACGATCGTCGCCACCGGCGGAGCGACAGCCGCATTCGTCGTTCCCGCAGTCATGGCGGTGCGGACGTTCCGCCGCCTCGACGCGCTCCCGTTACCTCCACCCGGACCGGGCCGCCGGACTCTGCCTCCCGCAGGCTCGGTGGCGCGCGCCCCCATGGAGCGCCTGTCCGCCGACGAGCAGAGCCTGGCCCGGCTGCTCGCCGTCATCGCACGATCCGGCGCTGTCGCCGCCGACGATCTCGACGAGATCGGTGAGGCGGCGCGTGCGGCGTCGGCCGCGCTCGACGCAGTGGTCGAAGACGTCGTCGCGCTCGAAGCGGCGTCGCGGGGGAGTGCGGCGGCAGGTGCACACCTCGACACGGCGATCACCGCTGCGGGTCAGCGGCTCGAGTCGGGCGTCGACCAGTACGAGGAACTCGTCGCGGCCGCCGCCCGCCTGGCTGCCGCCCCGGAGGGCAGCCGCTCGATGGCGCTGCTCGAACAGCATCGAGCGGAGCTGATCACCACGTCGGACAAGCTCGAAAGCTGGGCACTGTCCTGGCAGGACGTCGCGCAGATCGAGCGGCGCTATCGCGGCCGTCCGTAGCCGGCGCGCGACCGAAAGCCCGCCCTCAGTCGTCGACGCCCCGCGCGGCGAGCGCTTCACCCATCGCTTCGGCGGTCATCAGCGCACCGACCACGACCGGCACGACCAGAGCGCGCAGCGAGAATCCGAGTCCGCGGGCTTTGCGTGCCTCCGTCACCCGGGTCACCACCGCCCCCAGCAGCGGAATCGCGCGGATGGTCATCACCAGCACGAGGCCGACACGATCCGGGTCGACGCCCACCCTGCGCAGCGGCCGCGCGGCGGACACGATCGCGTCGAGCATGTCCGTCATCCGTGTCGTCAAGGTGACGAGCGCGGCGAGTGCGACGGCGACGAGCAGTGAACCGCAGATCACGACAGCGCGTTCCCAGCCCGCGACGATCCATTGGAACGCGCCGACGAACGCCAGCATCCACACGATCGGCCGCAACTGGATCACCGTGAGCCGCAGGGGTATTCGTGCAACCGTGTACGCGATCACCGCGAGTACGGCAGCCGGAAGAACCTGCCAGGGCTGCCGGATCCACAGGCTCAGGACCACGATGATCGCTGCGGTGACGACAAGCTTCGGTCCGGCAGGCACTCGATGCAGCACCGACGTCCCGGGGTGGTAGAGGCCGAAGGTGTTCACCCGATCAGCTTCCGGTAGTACGCGACGGCCGGTCCGGGTTCGTCGTCGGCCACGATCAGACCCGAGTCCACCACGAGGACGCGGTCGAACTCCGTGAGCAGATCCAGGGCGTGGGTCACCACCACGAGTTGCTGGCGGAGCGAGGCGAACGTGCGGGCGATCAGCTTGGTGTTGCGCAGGTCCAGCAAGGTGGTGGGCTCGTCGGCCACCAGCACGTCCGGGTCGGTGACCATGATCGCCGCGAGTGCCAGCAGTTGTTTCTGCCCACCGGAGAGCAGGTGGCTCGGATGATCGTGGTGCCCGGCGAGACCGAACTCGGCGAGCACCTCCCGCACCCGGTCGGCGCGCTCCGCTTTCCCCAGTCCGCTGCGTCGCAGAGAGAATGCGACGTCTTCCGCGACCGTCGGCATCACGATCTGATGGTCGGGATCGGTGAAGACGAAGCCCACCCGCTTGCGGACCTCCCGGCCCTTCTTCGCGGTGTCGAAACCGTCGACCGTCACGGCGCCGGCGGAGGGCACCACGAGACCGTTGATCATGCGCGCGAGCGTCGACTTCCCGCTCCCGTTCGCCCCTACGATGCCGACCCGTCGCTCGGTCAGCGTCAGGTCTATGCCGTCGAGGACGGTCCGGTCACCGTAGGAGTGACGGACCTGCCGGAAGCAGATTTCGCTCATCGACCGGTGCGCTCCGTCCGTCAGTGCGTCGGGTCGGCTGCGGGCTGCCGCTGGATCCGGGCGGCGAGGAGCGCCGGGTAGGCCCGGTGGACCTGCGCCGCGACCGCAGCGGCGACGACAGCCTTGATCAGGTCGCCCGGAAGGAAGGCGACGTTCGCGGCGGCCGCGGCCCACACCGTCAGGTCGGTCCGGAGCACCATGCCGGCGATCCCGAGGGCATACAGGACGACGATGCCGCCGAGCACGTTCACTCCGACACCCAGCACTGTCCGGTACCGGGGGAGCATCCGCATGCTCAGCCACCCGATGACGGCGACGGCGGGAATCCAGCCGATCAGGAAACCCGCGGTCGGTCCGGCCAGGGACGTGAGCGTCGTACGTCCGCCCGCCAGCACGGGGAGGGCGAGACCGATCACGATCACCGTCGTCACCGACAGGACACCCTTCCGGGCGCCGAGCAACGCGCCGGCCAGCATCACACCGAGAGACTGCAGGGTGATGGGGACGCCGGAAGAGCCGATGGTGATCTGGCCGGGCAGACCCAGCGCGATGATCAGAGCGGCGAAGACGGCGATCTGCGCGAGATCGCGAGCGGGCATACGACGGGTCGAGGACACGTTTTCTCAGCCTTCTGACGGCGGGTCGAGTAGCAGTGGGATCGAACGTGTAGAGCGTAAGGGTCCAGGAGGGTCCCCACGCCACCACCCCCGCTCGGGGTGCACCCCTGAGACGGCCGGGCCGCGCGCTGCGGGTATCCCCTGATCTTTTCCTGAACTACGCGATGACGTGGTGTTTTTCCGTCGTGACGGTGTGAGGATCGAGTGTGTACGACAGCGACGGTGCTCAGGTGCCAGGCGGGAGAACACGATGTTCTGGAAGATCGTAGGAATGGTCGCACTCGTGTGGGTGGGCCTCGCGGTGATCGGCGCCCTGTTCGACCACCTGTTCGGCATCCTCGTACTCAGCGCGATCATCTTCGGCGGATATCTGCTGTACAAAGCGATGTCGCGCAGTGACAGGGACGACCACGTCACCCGGTTCTGACCGGACAGTGGACAGCCACGGCGGCAGAGAGGGGGCCCGGCGGTAGAGATACCGCCGGGTCTTCGTCCGCGCGGTGTGTCCCGGAGCCCGGTGAGCCGGATCGTGCGGGTGGATAGTGAGTGCATGGATCCTGTACCGGAGGACTGGCAACGCGCTGTCGTGGTGGTGGCGCACCCGGACGACATCGAATACGGCGCGGCGGCGGCAGTCGCGAGATGGACGCGGCAGGGCAAGGACGTGCGGTATGTCCTCGCGACACGTGGCGAAGCGGGTATCGCCGGTCTTCCGCCGGCACAATCCGCGCCTGTACGTGAGGACGAGGAGCGGGAGTCCGCTCGGATCGTCGGGGTCGAATCCGTCGAGTTCCTCGGGCACGCCGACGGCCTGCTCGTCGCGGGTCCGGAACTGCGCCGCGCTATCGCGGCCGCGATCCGGCGGCACCGGCCGCAGATGGTCGTGACCGCCCATTTCGGGGAGACCTGGTTGCCCGGAATCCTCAACAGCGCGGACCATCGTGCACTCGGCATCTGCGTCCTCGACGCGGTGGCCGACGCCGCCAACGAGTGGATCTTTCCGGAATTGACCCGCGACGGGCTCGAACCCTGGCCGGGTGTGCGGTGGATCGCGGTGAACACTCCGTCACCGACGCACGCGGTCGACGTCACCGAGACAGTCGAGATCGCCGAGCGCTCGCTCGCGGCGCACCGGCGATATCTCGAGGCGCTGAGCACCGTGGACGTCGACGAGCAGGCCCGGGCACAGGTGCAGATGTCGTCGGGAGCGTTGCCGGGGTTCCCGGCCGAGCGTGCCGTCGGGTTCGAACTGTTCACCGTCGCGGGGTAGCAGCGGACCGTCCTGATCGGCTGTGGCAGTCTGAGCTGCGTGCGAGTGGCAGTGGTGGCAGGACCCGATGCAGGCCATGCGATTCCGGCGATCGAATTGTCGCGCCGGTTCGCCGCCGCCGGCCACGAGGCGATCCTGTTCACCGGTGAGCGCTGGTTCGGCATCGATGTTCCGGGCGTGACCGTCGCCGAGCTCAAGGGGCTGGCTCCGCGGTCGGACGACGACGACGCGGATGCCGGGGCCAAGATCCATGGACGGGCCGCTCACATCGCGACCGAAATGCTCCAGGACCTCAGCGCTCTGCTCCCGGACCTCGTGGTGTCGGATGTCATCACCGCCGGGGGCGGCATGGCGGCCGAGCGCCTGGGCATTCCCTGGATCGAATTGTCGCCGCACCCCCTCTACCTCCCGTCTCGAGGATTGCCGCCGATCGGAAGCGGGCTCGCCGTGGGCACCGGAGCGGCAGGACGCCTCCGCGACACCGTGCTGCGTGCCATGACCGCGAGTTCGGTGCGTAAAGGTGTCCGGCACAGGGCGGACGCGAGGATCGGGATCGGCCTGCCGGCCCGGGACCCCGGACCGTGCGCGCGCCTCGTCGCGACCGTGCCCGCCCTCGAGGTGCCCCGGCCCGACTGGCCCGCGCACGCCCACGTCGTCGGCCCGCTGCTGTGGGAACCCACCGACGTGGTGCTCGAGCCTCCGTCCGGCACCGGGCCGCTGGTGATGGTGGCACCGTCGACCGCCACGACCGGTGTCGTGGGACTGGTCGAGTCGGTGTGCGAGGGGCTGAGCGGTACGGGGATGCGGGTGGCGGCGACGATGCTCGACCCGCCGGCCGGTTCGCTGCCGGACTGGGCGGTCGCGGGGCGCGGCCGTCAGGACGTGCTGCTCCGTGCCGCCGATGTGGTGGTGTGCGGCGGAGGGCACGGAATGCTGGCGAAGGCGCTCAGCGCTGGAGTTCCCGCCGTGATCGTTCCCGGTGAAGGCGACCAGTGGGAGCTTGCGAACCGTGCGGCCCGCCAGGGCAGCGCCGTGGTCGTGCGGCCGCTGGATGCGGGCGCGGTGCGGACCGCGGTGGAGACGGTGTTGTCGCGCCCGGAGTTCGCGGCGGCGGCCCGCGCCGCGGCTGCCACGGCGGGAAGTGTCGAGGACCCGGTCGCGGTGTGCGAGGCCGCCCTCCGCTGAAGCACGGTGCGGTGAGGAACTCGGGAAGATCGAATTGCCGCGGGGCGGATGCGGCACCGCGTCGTCGGGGACGACTACCGTGGGGCGCGTGCGGTTGACGGAATTCCACGAGATGGTCCGAGACGAATTCGGGCAGATGCACGGCGACGCCCTGCTGCGCGACCACGTGCTCCTCGAACTGGGTGGCCGTACCGCCGCCCAGGCGATCGAGGCAGGCCAGGAACCTCGGGAGGTGTGGCGGGCTTTGTGCGAAGAGTTCGATGTGCCACCGGCGCGACGGTGACCGCAGCGCAGCGGGGAGTGCCCTGTTCCGAACATTCGAACAGATGTTCGTCTATGCTGATATGGCCGGGCGGTGACGACGCCGTCCACACGCAGCGAATCCATCCACAGAAGAGACGTTCTGTGCTCGCCGCAGCGAACTTGTCGGTACCGGCTTCTAACGTCGTCGACAAGCAGGACGAGATTCGATGAAGGGGACCAACATGGCAGCACAGACTCACGATCGCGAAAAGGCGCTCGAGCTCGCCCTCGCGCAGATCGACAAGAACTTCGGCAAGGGCTCGGTGATGCGACTGGGGGAGGAAGCCCACCAGCCCATCGCAGTGATCCCGACCGGGTCGATCGCTCTCGACGTCGCGCTCGGAATCGGTGGTCTCCCGCGTGGCCGCGTCGTCGAGATCTACGGGCCGGAATCCTCCGGTAAGACGACGGTGGCACTGCATGCGGTGGCAAACGCACAGGCGAACGGCGGTCTCGCCGCCTTCATCGACGCCGAGCACGCGCTCGACCCCGAATATGCCCGCAACCTCGGAGTCGACACCGACGCGCTGCTGGTCTCCCAGCCCGACACCGGTGAGCAGGCTCTCGAGATCGCAGACATGCTCATCCGTTCCGGTGCCCTCGACATCATCGTGATCGACTCGGTGGCGGCTCTCGTGCCCCGAGCCGAGATCGAAGGCGAGATGGGCGACAGCCACGTCGGCCTGCAGGCCCGGCTCATGAGCCAGGCACTGCGCAAGATGACCGGCGCGCTCAGCAACTCCGGCACCACCGCGATCTTCATCAACCAGTTGCGCGAGAAGATCGGCGTGATGTTCGGCAGCCCCGAGACCACCACCGGTGGCAAGGCGCTGAAGTTCTACGCCTCCGTGCGTCTCGATGTGCGACGGATCGAGACGCTCAAGGACGGCGGCGACGCGGTGGGCAACCGCACCCGCGTCAAGGTCGTCAAGAACAAGGTGTCGCCTCCTTTCAAGCAGGCAGAGTTCGACATCCTGTACGGACACGGCATCAGCAAGGAAGGTTCGCTGATCGACATGGGTGTCGAGCACGGCTTCATCCGGAAGTCGGGTTCCTGGTACACCTACGAGGGCGATCAGCTCGGACAGGGCAAGGAGAACGCCCGCAAGTTCATGCTCGAGAACACCGACGTGCGCGACGAAATCGAAAAGAAGATCAAGGAGAAGCTCGGCATCGGGGCGGTCGTCACCGCCGGCGAGGCCGAAGAGCCCGCAGACTTCTAGAGTTCGAGACTTCCACGAGGTTCGTGAGGAAGGGACCGACCGGTATGGTCGGTCCCTTCGTCGTATCCCGTCGGTGTCCTCCTCTAGTGTCCGCAGCATGGACGACAGCAGCCGAGGGGGCACTCGGGGGAGTAGCCGACGCAGATCCGAGCGAAGCTCCGGGCCCGACCGCAGTTCCCGCACCGACCGGGGCACCGGCAAGGAGCCCGGCGGAGGAACCGAAGCACAGGCGAAAGACGTGTGCCTTCGCTTGCTCACCGATCGCGCCCGCAGCCGCGCCGAACTTGCCGCGAAGCTCGAGCAGAAAGGCTTCACAGCGGAAGTCGCCGAACGCACCCTCGACCGTCTCACCGAGGTCGGACTGATCGACGACGCGGACTTCGCCCAGCAATGGGCGCGGTCACGTCACCTGTACTCCGGCAGAGGAAAACGTGCGATCGCGCTCGAGTTGCAGCGCAAGGGCATCGACGCCGACGACGCCGAAGCGGCCCTCGACCAGATCGACAGCGACGACGAACGAGAGCGCGCCGTCGAACTGGTCCGGAAGAAGCTTCGCACCCAGCCGCCGCTGTCCACCGAGGGCGACCGGCGCGAACGTGCGCTCGAGCGAGACAAGGTGGTGCGGCGGCTGGTGGGAATGCTGGCACGACGCGGCTACGCGCAGGGCATGGCCTTCGACGTGGTGCGGCAGGAACTCGCGGCCCTCGGTGCCGACACCGGCGACCTGCCCGCCGACTGACAGGTCACCGCTTGTCGGTGATGTCCATGCCCGGGACGGCCAGCACAGGGATCGTCTGAGGACTTTCCGCAGGCACTGCGCCCTTCTTCCCGCGTCCGGAACGCAAACGCTTCTCGAGTCGCGTCGCGAACTGGGTCAGAGCACTGTTGAGCACGATCATGATGGCGGCCACCACGAGCAGCGACGGCAGGTAGTTGGAGAAGAAGGCGCCGAGTTGCTGTCCGGAACGCACTACTTCGACGTATCCGATGAGGTAGCCGAGCGCGGAGTCCTTCAGCGCGATCACCATCTGCGACACGATCGCCGGCAACATCACCGTGACCGCCTGCGGCAGCAGGATGAGCCGCATGACCTGGTTCTTCCGCATGCCGATCGCCGATGCGGCCTCGGTCTGGCCGCGGGGAAGCGAGTTGATGCCGGCTCGCACGATCTCGGCGATCACCGATCCGTTGTAGAGCGTCAGGCCGGTGATCACCGCAGCGAGTGCCAGATAATCCGACTTGAACACGCGGTACTCGGCGAACACCTGGTAGGCGAAGATCATGAGGATCAGGACGGGAACGGCCCTGAACAGTTCCACGATGGTGCCGGCGACGATACGTACCGGGCGATGATCCGACATGCGCGCGATGCCCAGCACAGCACCGAGAATCAGCGCCAGAACGATCGATGCGGCCGCTGCGATGAGCGTTCCCCGGATGCCGGGGAGGAGATACGTTGTCCAGCTGGTCGATTCGAGGAACGGCTCCCACTTCGCCGCGGTCAGCTGACCCTGCGAGTCGAGTGCTCGGTAGATGAACCACGCGGCGAGCAGCAGTAGCGCGACCACCACCACCGACAGGATCCGGTAGATCGCCTTCGCGCGGGGGCCCGGTACGTCGTAGAGAACGCTTCCGCTGGCACTCATCGTGCTACCTCGAATCGCTTGCTGAGCCAGCCGAAGAGCAGGCCGGTCGGGAGGGTCAGGATCACGAACCCGAGGGCGAAGATGCCACCGATCGCGAAGATCGCGGCTTCGTTCTCGATCATCGTCTTCATCAGCAGCGACGCCTCGGAGACACCGATCACCGAGGCGATGGTCGAGTTCTTCGTCAAGGCGATCAGCACCGAACCGAGCGGCGCGATCACCGCACGAAATGCCTGGGGCAGCACGATGAGCCGGAGGTTCTGCCCGAAGGTCAGGCCCAGTGAGCGCCCGGCCTCGGACTGCCCGAGCGACACGGTGTTGATGCCCGAGCGCAGGGACTCACACACGAACGCGGCGGTGTACACGGTCAGACCGAGCACCGCGAGGCGAAAGTTGTTGTCGACGAGGAACGTCGGGGAGGACTCCGAGGCGAGTTTCACTCCGAGTGTCTGGGACAACCCGAACAGGCAGAAAATGATGATCAGCGTCAGTGGCGTGTTACGGAAGATGGTCACGTAGGCGGTGCCGATGGCCCTCGCGACGGGGATGGGGGAAACCCGCATGCCCGCGAGGATCGTTCCGAGGACCAGCGCGCCGATCGCCGACACGACCGTCAGCTGGATGGTGGTCCAGAACGCATCGAGCAGCTGGCTTCCGTACTTGCTCAACAGATCCACAGGTCTACTCCGGATCGAGGGGAGGGCGGTTGCCGGAGCGGTGGGGGGGGGGGGGGGGGGGGGGGGGGGGGGGGGGGGGGGGGGGGGGGGGGGGGGGGG
>NZ_JAXION010000091.1:0-17363 GCF_049311045.1 Rhodococcus sp. 7Tela_A2
GGGCCGCCCCCCCCGCCCCCCCCCGGGTGGAAGCGAGGGGTCAGAGAGCCTTCAGCTCTTCGGTGACCTCGGCGACCATCTTCTTCGCGTCGCCGAACAACATCGAGGTGTTGTCCGCCGTGAACAGCGGGTTGTCGATACCCGCGTAGCCGGAACTCATCGACCGCTTGAGCACGATGACGGACTTCGACTGATCCACGTTCAGGATCGGCATTCCGTAGATCGGGCTGGACGAGTCGTGCCGCGCGGCCGGGTTGGTGACGTCGTTCGCGCCGATGACGATGGTGACATCGGTGCGGTTGAACTCACCGTTGATGTCGTCCATCTCCTTGAGCGCGTCGTAGGACACCTCGGCTTCGGCGAGCAGGACGTTCATGTGACCCGGCATCCGTCCCGCGACGGGATGGATCGCGTACTTGACCTCGACACCGCGTTCTTCGAGCAGCGATGCCATCTCCTTGACCGCGTGCTGTGCCTGCGCCACGGCGAGGCCGTAGCCGGGCACCACGATGACCTGGTTGGCGTAGGCCATCTGGATCGCCGCGTCGGACGAGGAGGTCGCCTTGACGGTGCCGCCGGTTGCACCGGCGACGCCCGCCGCTCCGCCGTCACCGCCGAACGACCCGAACACGATCGCGGGGATCGAGCGGTTCATGGCCTTGGCCATGAGGTTGGTGAGGATCGTGCCGGAGGCGCCGACGATCATGCCCGCGACGATCATCGCGGTGTTGTTCAGTGCGAGGCCCGCAGCCGCGGCGGACAGACCGGTCAGGGCGTTGAGCAGCGAGATGACGACCGGCATGTCGGCGCCGCCGATCGGCAGCACGACGAACAGACCCATCAGGCCGGCGACGACGAGCAATCCGAGAATC
This sequence comes from Rhodococcus sp. 7Tela_A2, assembly GCF_049311045.1. Taxonomy (NCBI): domain Bacteria; kingdom Bacillati; phylum Actinomycetota; class Actinomycetes; order Mycobacteriales; family Nocardiaceae; genus Rhodococcus; species Rhodococcus sp. 7Tela_A2. Next base: position 873 of record NZ_JAXION010000091.1, read on the forward strand.
CAGATGCCCGCGGTGGGATCGTTCGCGGGATCGGCGTTGATTCCGATGTAGACGGCAATCGCCAGCGACGCCACGGCGAGAAGAACGTTGGCGATCTGGAACAGCTTCGCGCCTCCGACGAGCTTCTTCTCGACGCTCTTGTTCAGGAGTTCCTGAAGCTTGACGTACGCGACGATCGACCCCCAGAAGGAGATCGAGCCCACGATCGCGGCGAAGAGCGAACCGATGACGATGTGAACGGTGGGCGAGCCGTCGATCCGGGTGAAGCCGTCGGTGTCGAGGAACTCCGCCCAGGCGATGAGCGCGACGGTGCCGCCGCCGACGCCGTTGAACATGGCGACCAACTGCGGCATCGCAGTCATCTTGGTACGCAACGCCGGCGGGACACCCAGCACGACACCGACGATCAGGCCGGCGGCGATGATGATCCAGTTGCCGGTGTCACGAATGTCGATGAGGGTGGCGACGATGGCGAGCAGCATGCCCACCGCGGCGATGTAGTTGCCGCGCACCGCGGTCTTCGGGCCGGTCAGGCCCATCAGACCGTAGATGAACATGCCGAAGGCGATGATGTAGAGGATTGACACGAGGTAGCTCATCGGGCGTCGGCTCCCTTGGTCGCGGCAGCCTTGCCGGAGTCCTTCTTGGGCTTGAACATTGCGAGCATGCGGTCGGTCACGACGAAGCCGCCGACCACGTTGAGCGTGCCGAACACGAGCGCCACGAACAAGATGACCTTGATGCTCCACGGCGCGTCGGCCGGGAGGTGACCGAGCACCACGAGGGCGCCGAGCACGACGATTCCGTGAATGGCGTTGGTGCCGGACATCAATGGGGTGTGCAGGGTGTTCGGGACTTTGGAAATCACTGCGAAACCGACGAACCCGGACAGAACCAGGATCGCGATGTTCGCCAACAGTTCGTTGTACATCTAGGGGGTCTCCTTCGAGCGGGTCACGCACGCCTCGGCGAGAATCTCGTCCGAGAAGTCCGGGGCCGGCGTGCCGTTCTCGTCGAGCATGAGCTCGAGCAAGGCCGCAACGTTCTTCGAGTACAGCTCTGACGCGTGCTCCGGCATCGTCGCGGGAAGATTCAGCGGCGAGCAGATGGTCACTCCGTGCTTGACGACGGTCTGCCCCGGTTCGGTGAGCTCGCAGTTGCCGCCGGTCTCGCCGGCGAGGTCGACGATGACCGAGCCCGGCCGCATTCCCTCCACGGCCGCGGCGGTCACCAGGCGCGGAGCGGGACGGCCGGGCACCAGCGCGGTGGTGATGACGACATCGAAGCCCTTGATGGCATCCTCGAGCGCCTGCTGCTGCTGGGCACGCTCGTCGTCGCTGAGTTCACGGGCGTATCCGCCCTCGCCTGCGGCGTCGATGCCGAGGTCGAGCCACTGGGAACCGACCGAGCGCACCTGATCTGCGACCTCGGGGCGGACGTCGTAGCCGGTGGTGCGGCCGCCGAGCCGTTTGGCGGTCGCGAGTGCCTGCAGGCCGGCGACGCCCACGCCGAGCACCAGCACCGTGGCGGGCTTGACGGTGCCCGCCGCGGTGGTGAGCATCGGGAAGAACCGCGTGGATTCGTTCGCGGCGACCAGGACAGCCTTGTAGCCGGCCACATTGGCCTGGGACGACAGTGCGTCCATGACCTGGGCGCGGGAGATGCGCGGGATGGCCTCGACGGCGTACGCCTCGACACCGGCAGCAGCGAGCGCACCGATCTGGTTGTCGGCGTTGCGCGGCGCGAGGAAACCGATGAGCCGGCGTCCCGAGCCGAGCCGGGCGATCTCCGCGTCGGTGGGTGGTGCGACCTTGACGACCACGTCGGACGACCAGGCGTCGCCGATCTGAGCGCCCGCTTCCTTGTAAGCGGCGTCGGGTATGAGGGCGCCGAGACCCGCACCGGCTTCGACGATCACGTCGAGGCCCTTGGCGATCAGCGACGGCACGATCTTCGGAACAAGCGCGACACGCCGCTCACCGTCGTGGGTTTCACGAACCACGCCGACGGTCGGACGGCGGTGCGCTCCGCTCCCCGTATTCGATCCTTCGGTACTCAATTTCTCTGACTCCTGCGTCGATGAAGTGCGCGGCGCCGCGATCGGCGGCGAGATGTGCGTGCGATCGGGCCATGTGACGGCCTGCACTCGTGGTGACTCTATGCAGGCCTACCGGGACGGCACGCGACCTGCAACTTGCACGAATCGTCTGAATCGAGTCCGAACAGCAAGATGATGCAAGAATGTGACACACCTCACTTCACAAGGTTGCCGCAAATTCTGTGAGCGCACGACGCGGAAAGGAAACGCCATGCCACACCGCACGGTCACCGTCGAACGGGTCTACGACCACCCCGCCGACGAGGAGCCGTTCCGGGTTCTCGTGGACCGTCTCTGGCCACGGGGCCTCCGACGGGACGCCTTCCACTACGACGAATGGGCCCAGAACCTCGCTCCCTCGACAGATCTTCGCAAGTGGTATTCCCACGACACCTCTCTGTTCACGGAATTCCGCGACCGCTACCGCACGGAGTTGGCATCTCCTGCGGCCGGCGACGCCATCGCCCGTCTCGACGAGCGGGCGGACGGACGGGCGCTCGTGCTGCTCACCGCTACACGCGACGTCGAGCACAGCGGTGCGCGGGTGCTCGCCGACTATCTGAGAGAGCACTGACGCATCAGAGAAAGCACTGACAGGAAAGAGACGCCCTGCAATGACCGGTGTACCGAGGGAGGACGACGGGGGTGAACCGGCCTGCCTGCTGCACCTCGTCTGCCCCGACTGCGGCCTGGTCCTCGACGACCCGGAGTCGCCGTGTTCCCGCTGCGTCCGCGCTCCCGCCGATCCCGGCAGTGCCGGGAATCCGTCCGGAGGTCCGGGCACTCTTCTACCCTGACTCCATGCATGTTCCTGCGGCGGTCCTCGATCTCACTCGCGGCGCGCGCCGCGTAGCGGTGCTCACGGGCGCCGGAATGTCCGCCGAGAGCGGCGTGCCCACCTTCCGTGACGCGCTGACGGGGTTGTGGGAGAACTTCGACGCTGCTGCCCTCGCAACCCCCGAGGCCTGGAACGCCGATCCGGACGCGGTGTGGGCGTGGTACCAGTGGCGGGTCGCGCTTGTGCGCAAGGTCGCTCCCAACGCCGGTCATCACGCGCTCGCCGAATGGGAACGCACCGCAAAGGTCGCGATCGTGACCCAGAACGTCGACGACCTGCACGAGCGCGCCGGCAGCACCGTTCTCGCACACCTCCACGGCAGTCTCTTCGAACCCCGGTGCAGCGAGTGCGAGCGCCCGATGGACCTGCCCGCACCGCCCCGCGAACCGCTCGAGCGCATCGCGCCCCCGACGTGCGACACGTGCGGAGGAGCCGGGCGCCCGGGGGTCGTCTGGTTCGGCGAGATGCTGCCCCGGCAACCCTGGGACGCGGCAGTCGCCGCCCTGCGCGTCGCGGATGTGCTGCTCGTCGTCGGCACCTCGGGGATCGTGTACCCGGCGGCGGAACTGCCCGAGTTGGCCGACCGGCACGGCGTTCCGGTCGTCGAGATCAACCCCCAGGACACCGAGTTGTCGTCCCGGGTCGAGGCTGTCTGGCGGACCACGGCAGCGGTGGGGCTGCCCGGTCTGGTGGCCGCCGTGGGGACGCTAGAGTGACGCGATGGGTTCCTGTGTGTTCTGCGACATAGTGGCAGGGTCCGCACGGGCCGCGCGGGTCTACGAGGACGACGATGTGGTCGCCTTCCTCGACGCCCGCCCGGTTGCGCGGGGACACGTACTCGTCGTGCCGCGTGAGCACGTCTCCCGGCTCGAGAACCTCGAACCCGAACTCGGTGCCTCGATGTTCCGCGCCGGACATCGTCTCGCGCGCGCACTCAGCCGCTCGGATCTCACCACCGACGGCACCAACCTGGTACTCAACGACGGCCGCGCCGCGTTCCAGGCCGTTTTCCACACGCACCTGCACGTGATTCCCCGCAGGAAGGGTGACCGTATTCGCCTCGGCGTCGGCCTGGTCCGCCGGCGAGCCCAGAATCCGGACGCCACCGCGGCGGCAATTCGCGCAGGACTCGACCGTCTCGCCTCCGAGGAGAACTCATGACGTCACAACCGGGCAGCACCGCAGTCGATTTTCCCGTCGACACCATCCGGCCGCTCCTGCTCGAGGAATTCGCGGTGATCGACTCGCTGCTGGCCGCCCTGGACAGCGACGGGTGGTTCACGCCGACGAATCTTCCGGGCTGGACGGTCAAGGACATCGTCGCTCACCTGATCGGCACCGAGTCGATGCTGGCCGGGATCGAGGCGCCGCACGTGAACATCGACGTGCATGCGCTCGCCCACGTGCGCAACGAGATCGGTGCTTTCAACGAACACTGGGTCGAGTCGCTGCGTGGAACGCCCGGTTCGGAGGTGCTCGCGCAGTATCGGCAGATCGTCGCGCACCGCACCGAGCAACTGTCGGCGATGACGCAGGAGGATTTCGAGGCGCCCGCGGACACGCCGGTGGGCCGGGCGACCTACGGGCGCTTCATGCGCATCCGCATCTTCGACTGCTGGCTCCACGAACTCGACATCCGGGATGCGATCGGTGCGCCCGGCGACGAAGGCGGCCCGCGGGGCGAACTGGGTTCTGCCGAAATCTTCGGTGCGGTGCCGTTCGTGTTCGGCAAACTCGGTAAGGCACCCGACGGCGCGCGCATCACCCTCGAGCTGAGCGGACCGCTCGCTCGCACCATCCACGTGGAGGTGGACGGGCGCGCCACGGCCGTGCCCGAATTGTCCGGCCCCCCGACGACGACGATCGCGATGGACTCGAGTCTGTTCGTGCGACTGGCGGGGGGACGGGTGCGCGCAGTCGACCGACTCGACGAGATCACGCTCGGTGGCGATACCGCCGTCGGGCGCCGCCTCGTCGAGAACCTCGCCTTCACCATCTGATTCCCGTGCGACTGTTCCTCTCGTCGTACCGGCTCGGGTCCGACCCGTCGAAGTTCCTGCGCGTGGTCGGTCCCCCGGGCCGCATCGCCGTGATCGCCAACGCGGCCGACGCGTGGCCGCCGGCCGCCCGCCGCTCCGCGGTCACGAGCGAGAGGGAACCGCTTCGCTCGCGGGGATTCGTCCCCGAGGAGATCGATCTGCGCGACCACCTCGGCGACCCCGACTCGCTGCGTGCCCGGCTGCGCGGGTTCGCAGCGGTGTGGGTGCGCGGTGGGAACACGTTCGTGCTGCGCGCGCAGTTGGCGCGTAGCGGCGCAGACGCAGTGCTCACCGATCTCGTCGGCAGCAACGAACTGGCGTACGCCGGGTACAGCGCCGGTGCCTGCGTGGTGACTCCGTCGCTGCGGGGAATCGAGTTCTCCGACGATCCGGAGGAGGTGCGCACCACGTGCGGAACGGAGGTCGTCTGGGATGGTCTGGGATGGATCGATCATGCCGTCGTTCCGCACGCCGGCGCGTCCGCACTGGCCGACGAGGGAATCGAGAAAAGCCTGCGGTACATGCGCGACAACGCAATTCCCTTCGTCGCACTGACGGACGACGACGCGCTCGTCGTGGAGACCGACCCGCGGTGACTCCGGCGGTACGGTGAGAACATGACACAGCACACCGAGTCCGGCAGCACCGACACCCGTGTCGAGCATCTGCCCGAACAGTCCCGCTTCGCGCTCTACCTGGGCGACTCCCTCGCCGCCTATGCCGACTACTCGCAGCGCGGCGACCTGCGCGACTTCGACCACACCGTCACCGACCCGAACTTCCGGGGCAGGGGGCTCGCCGCAGAAATCGTGCGGTTCGCCCTCGACGAGACCCGCAAGGAAGGTCTGAAGATCGGAACGTCGTGCTCGTACGTCGAGAAGTTCGTCGCGGAGCACCCCGAATATCGCAACTGACCGGCCGGGCGCCGCACCCGGACGGTCCGGCGGTCAGTTGAAGCCCATCACCTGACTGCCCCATGCCTGCCGCAACGCACCGTCCGGGTCGGCGACGACGGAGTCCTGCGCGTCGAGCAGCAGCGTCAGCCTGTGCTCCGGCTCGTAGGGCGGCCAGTGCGCGGATCCGTCCAGCGCCGCCGGCACACCGTGGTGTGCGAACGCCAGCCACCGCCGCCGGATACGTTCCGCCACCTCCGACGCCGCTTTCCTGCCGCCCAGCCAGAACGTGGGGTCCCGCCCGAGCGTTCCGAAATTACCGAACACATACGGCAATTCGGTGGCATGGCCCGCGCCGATCCGCGCGGCGCGCAGGATCGGGGTGGCGTGATCGAAGCGATACACCCATGTCGGAGAGTGCACGCTGTGCGCCTCGGCAACCCAGACCACCGGCATCCGGAAACCCGCGTCGCCCGAGAGTGCGAGCGCGCCACTGGTTTTCGTGAGGTCCGGGTATGCAGCGATGATATCGGCGAGGCGGTCCGGTTCGAGGTCGGGCCGGTCGTCGGCGAGCGCCTTGAACATTGCCTGGATCGCGGTGTCGTTCACCGGCATCAGAGGCGACTTCATGAATCTGAAGATGGACGGTTCGTCCTTGTTGGAGCCGATGATGAGCGGAATGCGGTGCGACAGACCCTTCTGGAACGCGGCGACCGGATACTTCGGCACCAGATCGCGGTCTACGACGGGCGTCATCGCCAGGGTGCCGGGCACCTTCGTCGGCACTTCGCCGACGAGGATTTCCGATGCCTCGACGAGCGTATCGGTGGGCATGGTGAGCAACTCCCCGACGCGGGATCGCGGTAGTTCGAGAATCTCGAGGAAACGCTCGGCAACCATGGCGGCGCGTTCGCGCCCGTAGACGGAGGTAGCGGGAGGCGATTGCGCAATGGCCTTGTGGAAGAGGCCTTCCGCTCGAGGGACGGTCATCAGGGTGGTGACGGAACCGCCTCCGGAGGACTCCCCGAACAAGGTGACGTCGTCCGGATCTCCGCCGAATCCTGCGATACAGTCTCGCACCCATTCGAGCGCTGCGATCTGGTCGCGCAGTCCGACGTTGCTTTCGAAGGTGGTCTCCTCAGTGGAAAAGGACGACAGGTCGAGAAACCCGAGAGGCCCGAGCCGGTAGTTGAGAGTCACCACCACCACGTCGCCGGTCTCGCACAGCAGGCGCCCGTCGTAGATCTTCTGCCCCGAATATCCCAGCACGTACGCGCCGCCGTGGATCCACACCATCACGGGCCGTGCTCGGCCGTCGGGTTCGGGCGCCCATATGTTGAGGGACAAGCAGTCCTCCCCCATCGTCATCCCCGGCTCGATGCGGATGGGGCTCTGGCGGCTCTGCGGAGCGATGGGCCCGTATCTGTCACAGTCGAGCACGCCGTCCCACGGTGTGGGTGGCTCGCACGAGCGGAAACGCCGGGCGCCCCCGGTGGACGCTGCGTACGGGATGCCCTTCCACGAGAACACCGGGCCGTCGCGGTATCCGCGTACCTGCCCGTACTTGCAGTCGACGGTGAGCGTTGCAGTGTCCACGTGACCTCCCGATGACCCGACCATTCGCCAACGTACCAATCACGGCTACGCGGGCAGACCGACTCCGGTGAGACCGGGTGGGACGGGAGGTCAGGAAGCGGACGCCTGGGGGCAGGACTCGTGGTCGACGAGCCTGCAGACGAGTTCGTCGAGAGCGCGACGGAGTTCTCCGGTATGCGTCTCGGACAGTTCGGGTAGGACGGTGGCCAGCGCGATCGGGACCAGTGATGCCGGGCCGAGCAGAACGCCCATCGCGGCATTCAGTGCCTCGACCTCACGGTGCAGTTCGCGGTAGGTGACTGCCACCGAACCCCGGGTCAGCGCGACCCCCTCCGGCTCGCAGCGGACGGCGCCGGCGAGCATTCGGGGAAGTTCCGACATTGCGGGCCAACTGGTTTCGAACTTCTGCACATCCCCGCCTTCGTCGAACGGTCGTTCTCGGTCCCACTAACATACAGAGAGTTTGGTCCGAATTGAGCAGAATGGGACTGCAGGGGCAGGGGGCTTCGTGCCGCCGGCAACTGGTGCTATGGTCGCGGAGACCGACACGGGGTGCTCCGCATTTGCGGGGCTGAGATCACACCCGTCGAACCTGATCAGGTAATTCTGACGAAGGGATGTTTCGGCATGACCGTGCCTGCACACAGTTCCCCGGCCCCGGGCCGTTTCACCGACTTTCTCCACGACCACACGCGTCCCCTCCGGGCCGCGATCGACGACCTGGAGTTCCTGCGTCGCCTGGGTGACGGAACCCTGCCACTCGACGCGTTCCGCACCTACATCGAGCAGGACGCGTTGTACCTCGCGGGTTACTCGAAGGCCCTCGCGCTGCTCTCCGCGAAGTCGCCGGACGCCGGCACCGGGGCGTTCTGGGCGACGAGTGCCGCCACCGCGGCCACCGAGGAATCCGTTCTCCACAACACCCTGCTCTCCGGTGGCGTGCTGCCCCCGTCATCAGGGCCGATCACACACTCCCCGGCGTGCCTGGGCTACGTGTCGTATCTGACGGCGACTGTCGCCACCGCGCCGTATCCGGTGGGGGCCGCCGCCGTGCTGCCCTGCTTCTGGATCTATGCCGAAGTAGCCCGCGACCTCGCAGTTCACGCGGCAGATGTCCTCTCCGCGAATCCCGCACACCCGTACGCACAGTGGGTGGCCGCATACGACGACGAGGCGTTCCGGGCATCGGCCACGACGGCCCGCGAACTCGTCGACGCGGCGGGCGCAGCCGCCACGGACCGCGACCGCGAGGCAATGGCCGAGGCGTTCACGATCGCCACCCGGTACGAACTCATGTTCTGGGCCGACGCCCTCGACACTCGTCCCTGGCCCGGTTCGTGAGGCTCGGCCACCGCCTCGGAGTCTTGCTCGTCGCTCTGGGCGCGCTGGCCACCGTGCCCGCGTGCGCGAACGATCCTGCCTCGGACGGCACCATCCGGTTCGCCCTCGACTGGACTCCGAACACCAACCACACCGGGCTCTACGTGGCCATTCGGGAAGGACTGTTCGAGCAGGCCGGACTCGACGTCGAAATCCTGCCGTACAGCAACACCACGCCGGATCTGCTGGTCGACGCCGGGGCCGCCGAGTTCGGAATCTCGACACACTCGCAGGCGACGTTCTCCCGCGCCGCGGGGTCGGACACCGTCACCGTCCTCGCCCCGCTGCAACACCGCGCGACCGCGATCGGCGTGCGGGCGGACCGGGCCGACCTGCAGTCCCCCCGGGACCTCGACGGTCTCACCTATGCCGGGTTCGGCGATCCCGGGGACAACGAAACGTTGAGTCAGGTGATCCGCAACGACGGTGGCACAGGGGAATTCACCTCGGTCGTGCTGGGCACCTCCGCGTACGAGGCGGTGTATTCCGGTACCGCCGACTTCACCGTGTCGTATGTCGCCTGGGAAGGCCTCGAGGCGCAACACCGCGGCCTGCCCATGCGGTACTTCGCGCACAGCGACTACGGGTTCCCCGACGCCTACTCGATCGTGGTCGACGGCAACGAGACCTGGATGTCGGAGCATCCCGACAGCGCCCGGGCGTTCATCCAGGCCCTGCAGCAGGGGTACCGGATAGCCGCGGACGATCCGCAGCGCGGAGCGCAACACCTCATCGACGCCAATCCCGGCTTGTTCACCGACGAATCGCTCGTTTTCGAGAGTCAGCAGATGTTGTCGGCGGATTACATGCGCGACGACAGCGGGCAGGTCGGCACACTCGATCTCGAGCGTTGGTCGGGATACTCCCGGTTCCTGTTCGAGGCGGGCCTGCTCGCCGGAGCGGACGGCGCCACACTGACCGAGGAGCCCGACTGGTCGGCCTACTTCACCGATGCCTACCTTGCTCCCTGAAAAGACTTGGCGGAGGGGCACAGCCGGACGTCTGCACGCCCTGCTGCCCGCCGCGACCGTGGCCGTGCTGATGGTCGCGGGGTGGGAATGGTACGTACGGACGACCGGCATCCGGCCACAGGTCCTGCCCCCTCCCAGCCGGGTTCTCACGCAGGGATGGGCGCATCGCGCCGATCTCGCCGGCCACGCCGCGGCGACCTTGCAGGTCACCCTCGCCGGGTTCGCCGTGTCGTTGGTGATCTCGTGGATACTCGCGGTCGCGGTGGACTTCTCCGGCTGGCTGCGGCGCGCGTTCGTACCCTTGTTCGTGGTGTCGCAGACGCTCCCGATCATCGCGATCGCACCGTTGATGATCATCTGGTTCGGATTCGGTCTGCTGCCCAAGATCCTGGTCATTGCCCTGGCCACGTTCTTCCCGATGACGATCGGTTTGATCGAGGGTTTCGCGGCAGCCGACCGGGAAGCCGGCGCGCTGATGCGAAGCATGGGCGCCAGTCGCCGGCAGGAGTTCAGGTACGTGCGACTCCCCTCGGCACTGCCCCGTTTCTTCACGTCGTTGCGTATCGGAATCACCTACGCGGTGGTCGGAGCAGTCTTCGCCGAATATGTCGGTGCCACTTCCGGACTCGGTATCTATATGGCGACACAGAAAAACTCCTTCCGCACCGACCTGGTGCTCGCGGCGGTCGCCGTCACCGCGGCCGTCTCCCTGCTCCTGTATCTGCTCACCTACGCCGCGGAGCGACTCGTCGCGCCGTGGGCATCGACGCCGGAGACCCGGCCGTGAGCGCGGTGTCCGTGACCGGCCTACGCCGGTCGTTCGGCGGTAACACCGTCCTCGACGGTATCGACTTCGACGTGGCGGCCGGAGAGTTCGTCTCCGTCATCGGACCCAGCGGGTCGGGCAAATCCACGCTGTTCGGTGTGATCGCCGGACTCGACACGCCCGACGCCGGCGCCGTCTCCATCGGCGGAACTCCCGCAGCACCCGGCCGGGTGGCGCTGATGCCACAGAAGGATCTGCTGTTTCCCTGGCGCAGCGTCCTCGACAACTGCACCCTCGGACTCGAGGTCCAGGGCACCCCGCGACGCCGGGCCCGGGAGCGGGCCCGCTCGTTGTTTCCCGCATTCGGACTTTCCGGATTCGAACACGCTCGGCCGGGTCAACTCTCGGGCGGGATGCGGCAACGAGCGGCACTCGCCCGCACCGTCCTGCAGGGGCGCGATGTACTGCTGCTCGACGAACCGTTCGGCGCACTCGACTCGCTCACCCGCACCGACATGCAGTTGTGGCTACAGGAGGTCCGGGACCGCGACCGGTGGACGGTGCTGATGATCACCCACGACGTCCGGGAGGCGATCCTGCTCTCCGACCGCGTCCTCGTTCTCTCGGCCCGGCCGGCCACCATCCGTCACCAGGTCCGGGTCCCGCTCCCGCGGCCTCGGTCGCTGCGGACCCTCACCGACCCTGCGTTCGTCGACATCGAACGCGAACTGGTGTCGATGCTGCACGAAGGCCGGTGACGCACGGCCGGAACGCGTCTCACACCACGCCGAACGCTTCCTCGAGATCGGTGAGCGACTGCTCGATATGCCCGAGCAACCGTTGCAGACTCGGAAGCGTGCGGCGGCATCCGACGATCCCGACGTCGAGCGAGCCGTCGGTGTTGGTGACCGTGATGTTCAGGGCCTGCCCGTCGAGCACCACGGAGGTCGGGTACACCCCGTCCAGCCGTGCTCCCTTCCAGTACAGCGGTTCTCGCGGACCGGGGACATTGGAGATGATGAGGTTGAACGGCGGGGGCGTGAAGCGTACGACGCCGGGTACGGGTGTCAGACCGAGCGGAGCGATGTTGGCCGCCGACCAGACCAGAGCCTCGACCGGCGTCAGGCCGTGGAACAGCGCCTTCCCCTCGCTCATCGAGGCACGAATCACCCGAAGCCGTTCGGCCGGGTCGGGAGAATCGGTACCGAGATTGCACAGCGTCACCCCCACGGAGTTCCCACCCGCATCGATCCTGTCGGCCGTGCGCAACGAGACCGGCACCATCGCGACGAGGGGATCCTCGGGCAGTGCGTCGAGTTCGAGCAGGAACGCGCGGAGGGCACCCGAACACACGGCCAGCACGACGTCGTTGACGGTCGCGTCCGCCGCGTCGTGCACCCGTGCGATGCGGTCGAGCGGCCACGAGCGCGACGCGAACCGCCGCGCGCCGCCGATCGGCACGTTGAAGATCGACCGGGGGGCTTCGAACGGTAGCGCGACGCTGCGCTGCCCCACGAGGGTGCTTGCGACCCGCCAGACGCCCGCGGCGGCTTCGACCGCGTCACCGGCCAGTCCCCGCACCGCCCCGACAAGTGCGGTCGGTGTGGACAGCAGCCCGTTGCCCTGTTCGCCGGTCGCCGCGGTGGTGGGGCGCTCGTGATGCGGCAGGTTCCACGGAACCCTCGTCTCGGAGGAATCCGGATCGGGATCGAGCGTGCGGTGCAGCAGACGAAGGCCCGTCACACCGTCCATCAGCGAATGGTGCAGTTTCGTGTACACCGCGAACCGTCCACCTTCGAGCCCCTCGACGAGGTACATCTCCCACAGTGGCCGATGCCGGTCGAGCAGAGTGCCGTGAAGCCGGGACACGAGGGCGAACAGGTCCGTGGACCGTCCCGACGCGGGAAGCGCCGAGTGCCGGACGTGGTATTCGAGATCGACCTCCTCGTCGACCGACCACCACAGGTAGCCGAGGCTGGACACGGGATGCCCGGGGCGTTTGCGGAACGCCTCGTCCACCACCTCGGTCGCGAGGAACTGCGCGTACAGGTCGGACACGTAGTCCGGACCCGCACCCTCCGGTGGAGTGAACACTTCGAGCGATCCCACGTGCATCGGATGCTCTCTCGATTCTGCGAGCAAGAAGATCGAATCGGTCACCGGCATGATCCCCACGGGCTCTGCCCCCTTCGCCAGTCCCTCATGTAACGCACGTCACACGGCATCGTACGTCGGGGGTACTCTGGAAAATCCGGGGTTCGCACGTTTCCGAACCGGACGCGCATCGCCGGGCGCCGAGCGACGAGTACCGCCGCACGGGTGCAGCGGTACAAGGAGGTGCCGGCGACCATGTGTAGTGCAGTACCGAAGGCAGCAGTACCGAACACAGCAGCGGTCCCGTCCCCGCGGTCGCCTCTCGTCCGCGAGTTCGCCGGGGTGAGTCTGCAGTCCCGTGCGCTGTCGATGTCCGTCCGGCGCACTGTCCGGCCGTTCATCGAGGCATGGGCGTTCACGCCGTCGCTTCCGTGGCCCGCCCCGCTGGTCGACCGGGCCGCGTTCTCGGTTCGTCCCGTCCAGGGCACCCGTCGGCACCAGGTGCGATTGCCCGAGTGCCGCGCGGAATTCCTCTACACCGGCAACGCGGGCGACCAGCAGGCCGTTCTCTACCTCCACGGCGGAGCGTTCCTGTGCTGCGGGCTCGCGACCCACCGCAATCTCGTCTCGCGGATCTCGTCGGCAACGCAGGCCCCTGTGCTGTCGGTGGGCTACCGGATGCTGCCACGTCATCCGATCCGCCGGTCGGTCGAGGACGGGATCGCGGGCCTCCGGTGGTTGCTCTCCCGCGGATATCCCATCGACCGGATCGTCGTCGCGGGCGACTCTGCCGGCGGCTTCTTGACATTCGCCGTCGCACACGAGGCACTGCGCCTCGGACTCGGCCGGGTGGCCGGCACCGTCGCGCTGTCGCCGCTCACCGACCTCGACCCGTTCCCCAAACTCGATCACCCGAACTCGTACCGGTGCGCCCTGTTTCCGCGACGTGCCGTCCCCGTCCTTCTCGGCCTCGTGCGGCGCGCCGAGAGCCGCGGGGGCGAGGGCTACGCGCCTGTGGTGTCGCCCGTGGACCTCGACCTCACAGGCATGCCGCCCGCGCTCATCCAGACCGGCTCGGAAGAGATGGTCTACACCGATGCCCGATTGATGGGCGAGCGCCTCGAAGCGGCCGGAGTGCCGGCGGAAGTGCAGGTCTGGGAGAAGCAGGTCCACGTGTTCCAGGCTGCCGCCGGAGTGGTCCCCGAGGGGACGCGCGCACTCTCGGAGGTCGGGCGGTTCGTCCGCGCCCTGGGTTGACGATTCCCACGGGGATCAGGGTGGGGTGACGAGGAACCCGCACCGCACGGGACGAGAGAGACGTCAGTTCCAGTTGTCGATCTTGACGTCGTGGGGATCCGGAGTGCCCGTGCCGGTTTCGATCAACGACTTCAGGCTCATCAAGAACAGTGCCCACTTGGTGCTGCAATGGTGCATGAATTCCACCGGTTCCTTCCAGCCCCGATGGCCGAACAGCACGATGGTGTAGTCGCCGACCTGCTCGAGGTCCCAGGACACGTGTGTGCCGATCCATTCCTCGGGTCCGTCGATCACCTCCCACAGCACCCGCGTATCCGGATCGAGTTCGAGGACCTTCATGTCGAATCCTCCGGCCCCGAACCGGAATCGCAGCGTGCCGCCGACGTCGTCGCCGTCACCTCGGGTGTCGGTCGTCCACCAGCCGGCAAGCCGCTCGGCGGTGGTCAGGGCGGCATAGACCTGCGCCACCGGCGCCTCGATCCCGACCCTGTGCAGGATGTCTACCATTTCGGGTACTTCCCTTCCGGTGTTGTTGCGTCTCCGTCACGTCACGGCGATGTGCCGTTCCGGTCCGTCTCACGCTCGAGAGCCTCGGCGACCCGCTTGATGCGCCGGAGCCTGGCATCCCACCCCGACCCCACCGAGGACAGCTGCGCGACTGCACGAGCGAGTTGCACCTCGTCCACCCGGTACTTGCGCTCCCGCCCGGCAGGCGCGACGTGCACCAAGCCGACCCGGTCCAGCACACCGAGATGTTTTGCGACGGCCTGCCGGGTCACGGGGAGATGTTCGCTGAGACCTGTTGCGGTGCCCTCGCCCTCCGTCAGGAGCAGGTCGAGCAACCGCCGACGGGTCGGATCCCCTATCGCCGACCACAGTTCGTCGTCGACCGACACACTCATGGCGTCGCAGTCCCCCAGCCCGTCTCGGCCCCGAACGGGGCGAGTTCGACGGCAACCGGTTTTCTGTCCATACATGCTCCATATGCAACTGGTGGTTGCACATCACGCTAGCCCTTCCCTCACTACAGTGCAACCATCGGTTGCGCACCGGTCGGGTTGCCTGTCTCCCATTCCCGCCGGTCCGGCCAGGAGCGGTGCGGTCGGTGCGGTGTGCCGAGCGCGGTGTCGGTAGGGGCGACTAGTGTTTTTTGGCACGGGTCGAAGCCCTGAGAAGGGACCGGAGCAAGGAAGGGGGCCGAACATGGCCGAGGCGCACAACCGCTTCGACCGCGACGTCGATCTGGCGTGGCGGGAATTCCGCGCGCGACTGGCCGACCACGTCGCCGCCATGCAGGACGGCGACGGCCTGGTACTCGAGCCTCTCGCAGAGGAGTCGGCCGGGCCCGCCGGGCCGTGCGTGCAGTTCTACGCATGGGACGAAGACCAGGTGCGGTGCGAGGTGCCGTCCAACACCCATCTCGCGGACGACCGCAGGTTGCGCCCGGAGGACGAGGCGTTGCTGCTCGAACTCGGGCTGCACGCGCCGTCGCGTGGCGCCGACGACCCGGAAGACGGTGGATCCCCCGCGTTCTGGATCGACCGGCCGCTGGCGTGGGCCGATCAGCTCGCCGAACTGTCCGTCCGTGCGCTGCGCGAGGTCTGGGGCGTGCCGCATCCGTTGTTCCTGCGGTCCGAGACGTTCGGCGCGGGACGCACACCGGTGTTCGAGCCGCCCGGGCCACGGGCCGAGAGCCGCCCGGCGGTGCTTTCCCAACTCGCCGTCGAACCCGTGAGCGAGGACCACATCCGCGAGCTGATCGAATCCACCGTGCACGACCGCATCGGCGAGTGCCCCGCCTGGGACGAGGACGGCGATCTGATTCTCAAGATCGACGGAGTGCTGGTGTTCGTCGGCGTCGGTCCGGGTGGCGCGTCGGTCGACCTGTTCGCCCCGATCGTCCATTCCATCACCGGCCGCACCCGGGCGGCGGAAGTGGTGTCCGATCTCAATCGGCGCTGGCCCCACCAGAAATTCGTCCTCGTCGACGACCGTCTCGCCGTGGTGAACCACCTGCCCGCGTCACCGTTCGTACCCGCGCACCTGGTGTCCGCACTCGACGGGCTCGCACAGTTCCTCGAAACCGTCGACAACGCGTTCGCGTCGCACGTCGGCGGCATGCCGTTGCGCGAACAGGAACCCGACCACGAGTGTGTCCCCGAATCGTTCGAGGATCCGCCGTGGACACCCGCGGGAGAAGAAGATCTTCCGCTGCCACTGCTGGCACTGCGCGACTTCCACCTCGACGGCAAGGTCGAAATCCCCACGAGGACGGTCGCCGCGATCGGCGATTGGGAGTCCGAGCACCTGCAGGCGTTCCTCGACATGAGCAACGAACAGCAGGTCGGCTGGGCGAGTGAAGCACTCGCGCGCGCTGCCTCCGGGAACGACGACGGCGTGGCCGAGGCGGACGCCAAGGCACACCAGTGGGAGCTGACCGGCCGCTCGCTCACCGCCGCACTCGAACTCCTCGAGCGACAGGGCGACGAGCCGAAGCAGCGTGCGCCCCGCTCGAAGCCGCTCCCGCCCGCCCCGCCCGCCCCGGTCGCCCACCCCGCC
>NZ_JAXION010000092.1:0-17194 GCF_049311045.1 Rhodococcus sp. 7Tela_A2
GGCCGGCCCACTGGGGCGCGCCCGGTTTTCACGGCGAGGGCGCTGCGTGCCCGTAGCTGGTTACTCCGGGGGCGAGATGTGCTGAGCGATGTAGAGCGGTTCGCCCACCTGCTCGAGCAGGTCGAGCTGGGTTTCGAGGTAGTCGATATGTTCTTCCTCGTCGGCGAGGATCGCCTCGAAGATGTTCGCGGAGGTGATGTCGCTGACCGACCGCATGTACTCCGATCCCTTGCGGAGCCGGTCGCGAGCCTCGATCTCGACCTGGAGATCCGCCTGGAGCATCTCCTTCACGGTCTGTCCCAGACGCAGCGAACCGAGCCGCTGGTAGTTGGGCAGTCCGTCGAGGTAGAGAATGCGATCGGTGAGGGTCTCGGCGTGGCGCATTTCGTCGAACGACTCGGCGCGGGTGTGTGCCGCGAGCTTCGACCAACCGCGGTCTTCTTGCATCTTGGAATGCAGGAAGTACTGATTGATGGCGGTGAGTTCCGCCGTCAACTGCTCGTTCAGGTATTCGATGACCTTCTTGTCGCCCTTCATGGCACCTCCCGGGGTGAACCATCAGGTTTACCGCCGGGCAGGGGCTGGCTACACGGCGGTCTCGAGCTCGATCGTCTCATTTCGGACGCGCGCCTGCCGGATGATCGCCGAGATGTTGCGTACGCAGTTGCCGCAGTCGGTTCCTGCGCGGCACGCGGCGCTCACTTCGCGGGTGCATCGTGCGCCCGCTGCCACCTCTGCTTCGATGTGGTGGTGCGTGAGGGCGTGGCAACTACAGACGATCATGTGAGCCACCATCCTGAGGTTGTTAGGTTGCCCAAACCTTACCTCTGGTTAGGTCTGCCTATCCTGTGAGCGTAGTCACAATTCGATCTACTTTGCTCCGCGCGGTGTCCGGTCTCACGTCACCGTCCGGTACCCCTGTTAGCCCTGTTGCATCTGTTGCGAAACGACGTGATTGATGCGGTGCAGACCGCTTTGTGAGAGGCCCGGAATTTGATGCTCGAGGGTACGGACCAGCGATGAGTCGTCGATCACCTTCTCGCTCGACTGGACGAGCACCGTCCCGGCGCCGGTGAAGTCGAACTGGCGTTCCTCCCCCGACTGGACCCCGAACCGGCGTGCGCCGGCGGAGACGAATCCCGTGATCCACGATTCGTCGTAATGGTGGCTCGGGGACGGACAGTCGGCCCAGCCGACGAGTGCCTCGGGATCGACGCGCAGCGGCGGTTCGGCGAACATCACCGGTCCGTTCGACGACGCGAGGAACCGTCCCGTCCCGATCAGCGTGAGGAATCCCGGCACGATCGACTGATTCAGCGACAGACCCGGCTCGAAGGCCAGCAGGTTCGACTGCCGGATCGTGAGGTTGCCGTCGTCGAGATCGTAGGAGTTGATGTCGTAACCGCGGTCCCCGAGGATCAGCTTCCCGAAGCCGTCCGCCACCACGTAGTCGCCGAGATACATCGGTGCCGAGAACCGGCGGGCCACCATGTCGAGCAGGCCACCCTGAAGTCCGTGGGTGAGGGCGGAGAACCGCACCTGCCCGTAGTACGCGATCATCGCGCCCTTCGACAGGAACCACGGCGTCTGCAGGTCGATGCAGTAGGCGTAGCTGTTTCCGGGAACGTTGTCGCTCTCGGTGAAGCTCGCGGGATTGAGGACGACGCTCACAGTTTCTCCTCCGATGCCTGCACGTAGACGATGCCTTGACCGGTGCACTCGAGTTGCAAGGCCTCTCCGCCGCTGCGGCCCACATTGCGCCAGCTCATCGACGATTTCAGTTCGGTACGGACCGCACCGCTCGCCGCGACGAAGGCCTGGGGATCGACGATCACGGGCGCAGGTCCACCCACACGAAGTTCGAAGACGCCGCCGTGCGCGAGCAGCACCGCGGCGCCGTAGCCGGACAGCTGTGTCGTGAACATTCCCGTGCCGGTCACCGCGCCCGTCGCGGCGCCCCGGAGTGCGCCCAGCAGGCCGCCGCCTCCCCCACCCGCCTGCGCGGCACCCGACGACACCACCGTGCTCTGCAGCCCCGCCGTGTGTGCAAGCAGCCGCGACGCATCCACGCGAAGCTCCCCGCCGGCGGACATGTCCACCACATGGGTCTCCAGTCCGCGGAATCCGTAGTGCACGGTGCCGTTGCCCTGAGCGAGCATGGTCGACTCGTGCTCGCCCTGCATCATCCGCCCGGCCATGCCGGCGAGCCCGCCGAGACCGGGAGCGCTTCCTGCCCCGCCGGGCACGCCGTGGGGAGCGAAGCGAACGTCACCGGTGTAGAAGAGCATCGCGCCGCGACGAGCGACGACGGGTCCCGACCGGTTCAGGTCCACGCTGACGACCTTGCTGTTGACCTTGGTGAAAGTCACTCTCGCCCCTACCGTTCCGCCGGCTGGATGGACACCACGCCCGTGCCGTCCCATTTGAGGGAGAAGGCTTCGCCACTGCCCTGTCCGACCACCGACCGCCACGACACGTCGGTGACGAAGGACTGCGTCAGTTGTCCCTTGGCACAGACGAATGCGTCGGGATCGACGACGAGGGGATACTGCGGCGACACCTCGAGATGGATCAGCGGACCACCCGCGGACAGCAACGCGACCTGACCCGTGCCCGACACCGTCGTGGTGAACAGGCCCTGCCCGCTCATGCCGCCTCGCAATCCTGCGAACGTCACGTTGGTGTTCAGGTTGCCGTTCAGCGCGAGCAGTTGCTCGGACTCGACCTGCAGGGTCTCGTTGTTCAGTTCGAGAATCGTGACGTCCTGCCCCTGATGTGCGAGGTAGACGACGCCCGTCCCGGTGCATTCCATCAGCGACAAGCCCTCGCCCGTGGCGCGCTGGCGCAGACCCGCGAGGACGCCTTCACCACCGCCGAAGCCTGCCGATTTGAACGCGACCTGTCCCTCGTAGGCCACCATCGAGCCCGACAGGGCCCGGATCCCGGAGTTGCTCAACTGGGCCTCGATGACCCGTTTCGATTTCACGAGCAGTCGCATGTCGCGAACGATATCGGGTGGGCGATCGCACCGCGCAGCCGCATTCGCGACCGACGGGGGCGCCCCCCCCCCCCGGGCGGGGGGGGGCCCCGTCGCGGCAGTCGTCCTACAACCCGAGATCCTTCGCGATGATCGTCTTCATGACCTCGCTGGTACCGCCGAAGATCCGGGTCACGCGCGTGTCCGCGTACAGGCGCGCGATCGGGTATTCGGTGATGTAGCCGTAGCCACCGTGCAACTGCAGGCACTTGTCGATGATGCGACCGGCCGCTTCGGTGGAGAAGAGCTTCGCCCGCGCCGCGTCGGCCACCGACAGTTCGCCGCGGTCGTTGAGTTCGATCGCGTTGTCGACCATGATCTGCATCGCCTGCAACTCCGTCGAGCATTCGGCGAGCACGAACTTCGAGTTCTGGAACGAGGCCACCGGCTTGCCGAACACCGTGCGTTCCTTGGTGTATGCGATCGCATGATCGATCGCCGCGGCTGCCGTCGCGGCCGCGCCGAAGGCGATGGTCAGCCGTTCCTGCGCGAGATTCTGGGTCAGGTACGAGAACGCTTCCCCTTCGTTGCCGAGCAGGTCGGTCACGGGGACCTTCACGTCGTCGAACGACAACTCGGCTGTGTCGGACGTCTTCAGCCCGATCTTGTCGAGTTTGCGCCCGACGGCGAACCCTTCGCTCGTGGTGTCGACGACGAGCATCGACAGGCCACCACGGCGGTTCTCCGGGTCGAACGGCGAGGTCCGGCACACCAGGAGGATCCGATCGGCGAGTGCGCCGCCGGTGATGAACGTCTTGGAGCCGTTGACGACGTAGTGGCTGCCGTCGTCCGAAAGCTTCGCCGTGGTCGAGATGTTCGCGAGGTCGGACCCGGTGCCGGGCTCGGTCATCGCGATCGCGAACATCAGGTCACCCGAGGCGAATCCGGGGATCCACCGCTGCTTCTGCTCGTCCGTCGCGTGCTGCATGATGTACGGCAGGATCAGGTTCGAATGCACCGAGTACGAGCCGAACGTCACGCCCGCAGCGGCGGTCTCCTCCGTCACCACGACGTTGAACTTCAGCGACGACTCGCCGCCGCCGCCGTACTCTTCGGGCGCCTGGATCCCGAGAATTCCGAGGTCACCGAGGCGGTTGTAGAACTTGCGGGGAGGATGGCCCTCGGTCTCCCACTCGTGGTAGACGGGCGTGACCTCTTTGGCGATGAAATCGCGGACCGTCTGACGGAACGCTTCGTGGTCTTCGTCGAACACCGTACGCTGCACGCGGATTCCTTCCGGAGTTGAAGTGGGGCAGACGGTTACAGGGCGTAGTCGCGGAGGACACCTTTGCTGATGATCGTCTTCTGGATTTCGCTGGTGCCTTCCCCGATGAGCAGGAAGGGTGCCTCGCGCATGAGGCGTTCGATTTCGTACTCCTTGGAATAGCCGTACCCGCCGTGGATGCGGAAGCTGGCCTGGGTGACTTCCGAGCAGTACTCGCTCGCGAGGTACTTCGCCATCCCTGCCGCGACGTCGTTGCGCTCGCCCGAATCCTTCAGGCGCGCCGCGTTGACCATCATCAGGTGCGCTGCTTCGACCTTGGTGGCCATCTCGGCGAGCGAAAACGAGATCGCCTGGTGTTGTGCGATGGGCTTGCCGAAGGTGCTGCGCTGCTGCGCGTACCGGGCGGCGAGTTCGAACGCGCGGATCGCCACACCGCAGGCGCGGGCGGACACGTTGACCCGACCGACTTCCACTCCGTCCATCATGTGGGAGAACCCGCGACCCGGGATGCCGCCGAGGATCGACTCGGCCGAAGCCTTGTAGTTGTCGAAGACGAGTTCGGTGGTGTCGATGCCCTTGTACCCCATTTTGTCGATCTTGCCGGGGATCGTGAGACCGGGAGCGACTTCGCCGAATCCCGCCGGTTTCTCGACGAGGAAGGTCGTGAGGTTCTTGTGGGGTTTGTCGGCGCCTTCCTCGGTCTTCACGAGTGCTGCGACGAGTGTCGAGCTACCACCGTTGGTCAGCCACATCTTCTGGCCGTTGATGATGTAGTTGCCACCGGCGTCGCGCTTGGCTTTGGTGCGGATCGCCGCGACGTCGGAACCGAGTTCGGGCTCGGACATCGAGAACGCACCCCGTACTTCGCCGGTTGCCATGCGTGGCAGGAAGTGTTCCTTCTGGGCGTCGGTTCCGTGCTGACGGATCATGTACGCCACGATGAAATGCGTGTTGATGACCCCGGAGACACTCATCCATCCCCGAGCGAGTTCCTCGACGCACAAGGCGTAAGTCAGCAGCGACTCGCCGAGTCCGCCGTACTCTTCGGGAATCATCAGACCGAACAGGCCCATCTCGCGCATCCGGTCGACGATCGCCTGCGGATAGGTGTCCGAATGCTCGAGTTCCTGTGCATTCGGGATGATCTCGCGCTCGACGAACGTGCGGACGGTGTCGAGTATCTCGGACTGGAATTCCGTGAGTCCGAGGGTCTGGGCGAGGCGGGTCATGCGTGGTCCTTCTGCTGGGTGCGGACGGCGCCGGCGGCGGCGAGCGCATCGATCTCGTCGTCGGTCAAACCGAGATGCTCGGACAGGACGGCGGCAGTGTCGTCACCGTTGGCGGGTGCGGGCCGGACTGTCGGGTGAACTCCGTCGAACGACATCGGTGTGCTCGGTGCGAGGTGTTCGCCGATGCGGGGCTGGTCGAGTTTCTGGAACATCGGGTTGTCGGTCACGCGCGGGTCGCGCGCCAGTTCGGCGAAGGTGCGGTACCGCTCGTGCAGAATCGACGTGGCGCCGAGAGCCGCCTCGACCTCGGCGGCGGTCCGCTTGCCGAACCACGCGCCGAACAGGCTGTCGAGCACGTGGCGATGTTCGAAGCGGGCGCCTTCGTCGCGGAAGTCGACGTCGAGCGCGGCTTCGAGTGCGGTGACGGCGGCGGCGGTCCCGGTGAGTTCGGTGAGGTCGCGGAAATGCCGGGGCGTCAGGGCGACGATCATGAAACGGGCACCGTCGGCGGTGGCGAAGTCGCACCCGTAGGTGCCGTAGACGGCATTCCCGATTCGGGTGCGACCGGAACCTCCGAGCTGAGCTTCGGCGAGGTAGCCCAGGTTCCCTACGGTTGCGAATGCGACGTCCTCCAGTGGAAGGACGATCTTCGTTCCGGCGCCGGTGATTTCGCGTCGGTACACAGCGGACGCGATCGACAGGGCGGCATAGAGACCGCATGCGACGTCCCACGCCGGCAGGACGTGGTTGACCGGATCGGAGAGGTTCTCGGGTCCGGTGACCCGAGGGAAACCCGCCGCGGCGTTGACGGTGTAATCGACGGCACCGGTGCCGTCGGCGCGTCCGAGGCCCAGGACATGGATGAGGTCGGGCCGGATCGCGGCGAGTTCGTCGTAGTCGAGCCACTGCCGCCCCGCGGCGTTGGTGACGAGGATCCCGGCATCGATCACGAGATCGCGGATCAGTTGCTGAGCATCGGGGTTGCGGAAGTCTGCGGCGAACGAGCGCTTGCCCTTGTTGAGACCCGCCCAGTAGATGGACTCGTTGTCCTCGGTGAGGGGCCAGCGCTTGTAGTCGGCAGCGCCACCGATCGGGTCGACGCGGATCACGTCGGCCCCGAGATGCGCGAGCGTCATGCCGCACAGAGGCGCGGCTACGAAGCTCGATACTTCGACCACGCGCACGCCCGCGAGGGGTGCGGTGGACGAGGGCAGCCCGTCGGTGGAAGGGGTGGAGTTCATGCCTGCTCGCCTGTCCTGGTCGCGGTCGTTCGGGTCGTGCTGCCCGAACCTGATGTCCAGTCAGCATGCAACAGGGATTCACCGGGGACCAGAGCGGTTCGGCTATCGATCGGTTAGCGCAGACCAATACCGTTCGAGCGCCGTTCGGTGGCGGCTGCTGTTCCGTCATTCCGGCCGGCATAGCTTCCACCTAACGGAAGCTTCCGCCGAAAGTCTTTCCTTCACCGTCGTGCGCGTGGTCCCCTCGACGGTGAGAACAACGCACCCGTCTGCACCAGAGAAGGACATCTCATGCGTGATGCCGTGATCGTCGACGCCGTCCGTACACCCATAGGCCGTCGCGGGGGTGCGCTGTCCGAGATTCACCCCGCCGATCTGTCGGCCCACGTGCTCACCGCCCTGGCCGACCGCACCGGCCTCGACCCTGCGACCGTCGACGACGTGGTGTGGGGCTGCGTGAGCCAGGTCGGTGAACAGGCCGGGATCGTCGCCCGTACCGCGGTCTTTGCGGCGGGCTGGCCCGTGTCCGTTCCCGCGACCACCGTCAACCGTGCGTGTGGGTCGAGCCAGCAGGCGGTCGCATTCGCCGCGGCAACCGTGATCTCGGGCCAGAACGACGTGGTGATCGCCGGTGGGGTCGAGACCATGAGCCGCGTCCCCATGGGTAGCGCCGCCAAGAACGGTGAGCATTTCCCGCCGAACGTGCTCGAGCGGTTCGGAGTCGAGGGCTTCAGCCAGGGAATCGGCGCCGAGATGGTCGCCGAGAAATGGGGACTCTCCCGCACCCGGCTCGACGAGTACTCGCTGCGCTCGCACGAACTGTCCGCAGCTGCCACCGACTCGGGGGCCTTCGAAAAGCAGCTCGCACCCGTCGCGGGCCTGACCTCGGACGAAGGTATCCGGCGCGGCGGCACCGTCGAATCGCTGGCGAAGCTGAAGACAGTGTTCAAGGAGAACGGCGTGATCCACGCCGGAAACTCCTCGCAGATCTCCGACGGTGCAGGCGCACTGCTGGTCACCACCAGCGAGTACGCCGCGGCACACGGCTGGACACCGATCGCGCGGATCCACACCACCGTCGTCGCTGCCGACGACCCGGTCGTCATGCTCACCGGCCCCATCCCCGCCACGGCGAAAGTGCTGAAACGTTCCGGCCTGTCGATCGACGAGATCGGTGCATTCGAGATCAACGAGGCGTTCGCCCCCGTACCCCTCGCATGGCTCGCCGAGACCGGCGCGGACAGCACCCGCGTCAATGCGCTCGGCGGTGCGATCGGTGTCGGCCACCCGCTGGGCGGGTCCGGTGCGATTCTCATGACCCGCCTCGTGCACCACATGCGCGACAACAACATCCGCTACGGTCTGCAGTCGATGTGCGAGGCCGGCGGAATGGCGAACGCGACCGTCCTCGAACTGCTCTGATCACGCGCTCGCACTCCACGACAGGAAACGAACGAATATGGAACTGAAGGGTCTTTCCGTCGCCGTCACCGGCGGGGCATCCGGTCTCGGTCTTGCCACCGCCCGTCGTGTGCTCGCGGCCGGCGGTACCGTCACCCTCATCGACCTGCCGTCGTCGAACGGCGCGGACATCGCCACCGAACTCGGTGACGGCGCGATCTTCGCGCCCGCCGACATCACCGACGAGGAGCAGTTCGCAGCCGCACTGGACGTCGCACACGAACGCGGTGGCCTCCGGGGCCTCGTGCACTGCGCCGGTGCCGGTCGCAAGATGCGCATCCTCGACAAGAACGGCAAGGCCGGGTCGCTCGAGGATTTCGAGTTCGTGATCCGGCTCAACCTGACCGGTTCCTTCAACGCACTGCGACTCGGCGCCGAGCGCATGGCCGAACTCGAACCGATCGACGGAGAGCGTGGCGCGATCGTGATGACGGCGTCGGCTGCCGCGTTCGAAGGACAGATCGGGCAGATCAACTACTCCGCGTCCAAAGCCGGCATCGTCGGAATGACGATCGTCGCGGCCCGCGACCTCGCGAGCAAGGGTATCCGCGTCAACACCATCGCACCCGGCATCATGGATACCCCGTTGCTGGCGCGACTGCGCGAGGACGTGCGCAAGTCGCTGGAAGCGACCGTGCCGAATCCCTCGCGGCTGGGCGACCCCGACGAATTCGGCCGTCTCGCAGTCAATATCCTCGAGAACGGTTACCTCAACGGCGAGACGATCCGTCTCGACGGAGCCATCCGCATGGCACCGCGCTGATCGGGGCGCGGCAATGAATCCCAGCAGTTCGACGTGGACGTCGACGAGCCTGTCGTATCCGCAGACGTCGATGGCGGTGTGGGCGTCGAGCATGGCGGCCGCGTACGGCGACCGGCCCGCGATCGTCGACGGTGAGCGCGTGTACAGCTACCGCGAACTCGACGAGCAGTCGGCGCAATTCGCTCGTGCGCTTGGCTCCACGGGTGTGGAACCTGGTGACGTCGTGCTCCTCCACCTCGGGAACTGCGCTGAATTCCACGTCGCGTACTACGGGGCGCTCCGTGTGGGTGCGGCTGTGGCGCCGGTGAATCCGTTGCTGCCCGAGCCTGAATTGCGCCGACGGATCGAGGAGACCGGTGCTGTCGCGGCCGTCACCGGGCAACAACAATTCGACACGCTCCTGCGCGCTCAGGCCGATACGACGGTCGGTCTGATCGCGGTCGTCTCGGACGAGGCGGTGCGCGGCGGCAACCCCGCGACGATGCGCTTCAGCGATGTGATCGCCGGGCAGCGCACGTCGTTCATCCCCGCGACCGTATCCCCCGGCGACGTTGCACACATCGCGTATACCGGTGGCACAACGGGCATTTCGAAAGGCGTGCGCGTTCTACATCGCAACGTCCTGGCCAACGTCACGCAGATGTGCGGGTGGTGTGCCGGCACTCAGCTGGTAGCCGGGCCGGACGGTCTCGTGACCCTCGAGCCCATCGAAGGCCTCGATATCGCGGGTGTGGTCCCGGGCACCGGATCCACAATTGTGGTGTCACCGCTGTTCCACGCGCACGCACTGATCAACACGTCGTTCCTGCTCATGTGCGGTGTGACCCAGGTGTTGTCGGGCAGGTTCGACCCTGCCCGCGTGCTGAAGGAGATCGAGCAGCACCGCGTCTCGTACATCACCGGTACGCCGGCGATGTGGCACGCGCTGGCGATCCACCCGGACGTGGCGTCGCGAGACCTCTCGTCGGTACGTGCGGTGTCGTGCGGAGCTGCCCCGGTCGACCCCGGGACGCTCGATAATCTCCGGCGCGCATTCCCCGGCGCCCGTGTGGCCGAGGAATACGGGCTCACCGAAGCCACCTGCGTCGTCACGGCAGTGCCGCTCGTCGCCGATGTCGAGTACCGGCTCGGTAGTGTCGGCCTCCCTGTGTTCGACACCGAGATCGAGATCCGCGCGCAGGGCGATCCGTCGCTCGTTCTCGGAGACGGCGAGCACGGCGAACTGTGGGTGCGCGGCCCCCAGGTCACCGACGGCTACCTGGGGCATCCTGAGATCACCGCACAGCAGTACGTCGACGGGTGGCTCGCCACCGGCGACATCGCTCACCGGGATGCCGACGGGTTCGTCTATATCGCCGATCGTGGGCGGGCAAGATCCTGAAGACGGATCTACGCGAGCGGGTCCGGAAGCGCACGATCAACCGCGCTGCGCCGCCTTCACCAGCCCGCCACCGATGATCAGACGCTGAATCTCGCTGGTGCCCTCGTACAGTCGCAGCAGACGCACGTCGCGGTAGATCCGCTCGACCGGCACCTCCCGCATGTAGCCGGTGCCCCCGTGGATCTGGACAGCCAGATCCGCAACCTTGCCCACCATCTCGGTGCAGAACAGCTTGGCCACCGACGGTGCGATGCGCCGGTCGGTCTCTTCGACCCATGCTCGTGCCGCATCGCGCACCAGTGCGCGACCGGCCATTACGCCCGTCTGCTGGTCGGCGATCATCGCCTGCACGAGCTGGAAGTTCCCGATGGGCGCACCGCCCTGGGTGGCGGTCGCCGCGTAGGCCACCGACTCGTCGAGTGCCCGCTGCGCCTGCCCGACCGACAGGGCGGCGATGTGCACGCGGCCCCGGGCGAGCGAGACCATCGCTGCCTTGTACCCCACGTCCTCGCTGCCCCCGACCAGCGCGGAGGCGGGAACCCGCACGCCGTCGAAGTGCACGTCGGCGGTCCAGGCGCCCTCCTGGCCCATCTTCGAGTCCTTGCCCGCCACCTGCACGCCGTCGGTGCCGGCCGGGACGAGGAACACCGCGATGCCGGGGCCGTTGTCATCGGCGGGCCGGGTACGGGCGAAGACGACGAACAGGTCTGCCAGCGGCGCGTTGGTGATGAACCGTTTCTCGCCGGTGATCACCCAGTCGTCCCCGTCGCGCACGGCCTGGGTGCGCAGTCCGGACGGATTCGATCCGGCGCCGGGTTCGGTGAGAGCGAAGGACGCGACGACCTCCCCTGAGGCGATGCCTTCGAGCCACTGCCGCTTCTGCTCGCCGGTGCCGAAGTTGACCAGCACCTGACCGGCGATTCCGTTGTTGGTGCCGAACATCGAGCGCAACGCCAGGGTGGTGTACCCGAACTCCATCGCCAGTTCGACGTCCTGCATCAAATTCAGGCCGAGCCCGCCCCACTGCTGGGGAATGGCGTACCCGAACAGACCCATCTCCTCGGCGGCCCGGCGGATGTCGTCGGGGATTGCGTCGGTCTCGGCGATCTCCTGTTCTCGCGGCACGACCACGGTGCGCACGAACGCCCGGGTCTGGGCGAGGATCTCGCGGAAGTCGTCGTCGTCGACCTCGGTGGCCGGTGTCGAGAGTGTCATGTCCTCAACTCTCCGCGTTGGCCGCACAGGTTGTCCAATACGAATAGCGCCCTTCCCGTATAGGCAGTGTCGATGGATGAGTAGGGGTGTGACCCCATATCCCGCCGTTATATTCGACGCATCCACACGTCTGCGGGCACTTCTCGACCCGCCGAAAGGAAACCTGATGTCTTTGCTGGAGAACCGCACTGCTGTCGTTACCGGCGGTGCCCAGGGAATCGGTTTTGCCATCGCGCGCGAATTCGTCGACGCGGGTGCTCGCGTGGTGATCGGTGACCTGGACCTCGATGCTGCCACCGCGGCGGCAGAGAAACTCGGCGGACGCGAGGTCGCCCGCGCGGTGCGCAGCAACGTCGTCGAAGCAGATGACTGGGACACACTGCTGGCAGAGGCTGTCGACGGATTCGGCTCGCTCGACGTGGTGGTCAACAACGCCGGCATCACCCGCGACGCCACCATGCGCACGATGACGGAAGAAGACTTCGACCTCGTGATCGACGTGCACCTCAAGGGCACGTGGCACGGCACCCGCAAGGCCTCGGCGATCATGCGGGAGGCCAAGCGCGGCGCGATCGTCAACATCTCGTCGTTGTCGGGCAAGGTGGGCATGGTCGGTCAGACGAACTACTCGGCGGCGAAGGCGGGCATCGTCGGTCTGACGAAAGCGGCTGCCAAGGAGATGGCGCATCACGGCGTGCGCATCAATGCAATCCAGCCCGGTCTGATCCGCTCCGCGATGACCGAGGCCATGCCGCAGAAGGCATGGGATCGGAAGATGAGTGAAATTCCGATGGGACGGCCGGGCGAGGTTGCCGAAGTTGCTTCCGTCGCATTGTTTCTCGCATCGGATATGTCGTCGTACATGACCGGCACCGTTCTCGAGGTCACCGGCGGCCGCTTCATGTGACGCTCGGACGTCACCTCGTCACTCCTTCCGAAAGGCCGTCATGCGCGAAGTTGTCATCTGTGAACCTGTCCGGACCCCCATCGGTCGCTACGGCGGAATGTTCAAGTCCCTCACCGCCGTCGATCTCGGCGTCGCGGCACTGAAGGGTCTGCTCGACCGCACGGGCATCGCTCCCGACGAGATCGGGGACGTCATCCTCGGTCACTGCAACGGCAACAGTGAGGCTCCCGCGATCGGCCGGGTCGTCGCGCTCGACGCGGGCCTGCCCGTCACCGTCCCGGGCATGCACATCGATCGCCGTTGCGGATCGGGTCTTCAGGCCGTGATCCAGGCGGCGTTGCAGGTGGGCAACGGAGACAACGACCTTGTCGTCGCCGGCGGCACCGAGTCGATGAGCAATGCCGCGTTCTACTCCACCGATATCCGCTGGGGCGGCGCCCGCACGGGCGTGCAGATGCACGACGGTCTGGTGCGTGCCCGGTCCACCGCCGGTGGCCGCTTCTACCCGGTGGCCGGTGGCATGATCGAAACTGCCGAGAACCTGCGTGCCGAATATTCGATCTCCCGCGCGGAGCAGGACGAACTTGCCCTCAACTCGCACGTACGGGCGGTGGCAGCGCAGAACAACGGCATCCTCGCGGAGGAAATCGTGCCGGTCACGGTGAGTACCCGTGAAGGTGAGCAGGTCATCGACACCGACGAGCATCCTCGCGCCGGCATCAGCCTCGAGTCGCTCGCCGCGCTCCGTCCCGTCATGGGCACGCAGGACCCCGATGCCACCGTGACCGCCGGCAACGCCAGCGGTCAGAACGACGCCGCGTCGATGGCACTGGTCACCACCCCGCAGAAGGCCGCCGAGTTGGGTCTGACACCGCTGGTGCGCATCGTGTCGTGGGGCGTGGCAGGGGTCGCGCCCAAGGTCATGGGCATCGGTCCGGTGCCGGCGACCGAGATCGCTCTCGCCAAGGCCGGAATCGCGCTCGCCGATGTCGATGTCATCGAATTGAACGAGGCGTTCGCCGCTCAAGCGCTGGCGGTGACCCGCGAGTGGAAGTTCGGTGCCGCGGACTTCGAGCGCACCAACGTCCACGGTTCCGGCATCTCACTCGGTCACCCCGTAGGTGCGACCGGCGGCCGGATGCTCGCGACACTCGCCCGCGAGTTGCAGCGCCGCGAGGGCCGCTACGGCCTCGAGACCATGTGCATCGGTGGCGGACAGGGTCTCGCGGCGATCTTCGAACGCGTGTCCTGACCGCTGCTCAGGGCTGGGTCGTGGGGGGCCCGCCCCGGGGCCCCCCCCCCCCCCCCCCCCACGCCCGCCCGGCTTTCGACAGGGATTCGGGTGCGAAGGCGAGACCGAACGGCCGGGTGAACGTGGGTTCGCACGCCCGCACGACGGCGACGTCCTGGGCTGCCTCGGCCAGAGAACGTTCGACGAACGAACCGCCGAGCCCGGCGAGCACCATCGGCAGCCGCGCTTCGCGGTGGGCGGTCAGCACCGCGATCGGGCGTCGCACCCCTGCCCGGCGCATCGCGTAGTCGATCTCGTCGCTCATCGACCCACCGCCGCGCGGAACGAACACCATGGGGATGTCGGGCAACGCGGTCAGGGCCACGGGGCCCGGCGGCAGATCCGTGCCCGGTGGGTATGCGAGCCAGTACTCCTGCTCGCCGAGTTCGATCACCTCGAGTCCCACCCCGTCTTCGAGTGGGAGATGGGCGAGCACGAATTCGCAATGTCCGTCGCGGATCACGCCGGAGGCGAGTTCTTCGGACTTGAGGTCGGAGAACCGCACCGTGGACTTGGGGTGGGCGCGCCGGAACCGGGCGACCAGGTCGACGATCGGCCCGCCGGCAAGTGCCGGGAACACCATCAGGTCGAGGCTGCCCGTGACCTCGTCGGTCGGCGCGGAGAGCAACTCTTCCACCGCATCGACATCGCGCAGAATCTGACGGCTGGGACCGATGAGGCTCTTCCCCGCTGCGGTGAGGACCATCCCGCGACCGATGCGGTGGAACAGGTTGACGCCGAGTTCGCGTTCGAGGCTCCGGAGCGCTTGGGACACGGTGGGCTGCGCGACACCCAGCGCGGCGGCGGCACCGTTGATGCCGTCGTTTTCGACGACGGCGAGGAAGTACTCGACCTGACGAAACTCCATGCTCAGGCTCCCGGGGTCTCGGCGGTGGCAGTCGCAAGGAACGCTGCGGCCGCCGGGGACGGTTCCCCGGGGCGCAGCACCAGGCCGACGGGCCGCATGAACGGCGGGTCCAGCGACCGGATCACCGCACTGGGCATTCGCTGCTGGGCCACCTGCCGGGAGACCACCGTCGCTCCGGTGCCGCGCATGACGAACTCCCAGATGGCCGCCGGATGGGCACAGTCGACGACGACGTTCTGCTCACCGAGCAACTCACCCGCGCGCGCAGCACTCGCGCGCGACCCCAGGTCGAGGACGAGCGGAATCTCCCGGACTCGTGCACGAGTCACCGGGTCGGGGACACCGGTGGCGAGGTCGGGGTGCATCGCGAGCACCATTTCCTGTTCGAGGAGCGGGATCGTGATCATGCCCGCGTGCTCGACGGACATGTCGGTGACGCCGATCTCCGCCTCCCCGCGTCGCAGTGCCGCATGGATGCCCGCCGGTCCGTCCGCGTCGGAGATGTTGACGGTGATGCCGGGATAGCGGGCGCGGAACCGCTGGACGAGCGCCACGGCGGGGTGCACGGAGAACGCGGAGAACGTCACGATCTCCACCCGTCCCGCCTCGAGGTCACGGACCGCCGCGACCTTCCGCTTGGCACGGTCGACATCGGCGAGGATGCGGCGTGCCGCAACCTCGAGCGCCCTGCCGTCGTCCGTGAGCGTGAGCCGGCGACCGGTGCGGTCGAAGAGTGTTGTCCCCAGGCGACGTTCCAGGGTGCGGATGGCCTGGGAGAGCGAGGGTTGCGAAATGTAGAGCGACTGAGCAGCTTTCGTGATCCCACCGTGGTCGACGACGGCCACGAAATAGGTCACGAGATGCAGGTCCACGCCGTCATCGTAGGCGACTGCGGAAACCCGGCCGCTGCGCGTGCCTCGGCGTTCAGTTCGGCGGGGTCATCACCGGGGAGGCGGTGTCGGGTGTGCTCAGCGTGGCGCGGAGCGTGCGTTTGAGGATCTTGCCGCTCGCGTTGCGCGGCAGTTCGTCCACGAGGTGGATGCGCTGCGGTTTCTTGTACGACGCGAGACGCCCGGCGGTGAAGGCGACGAGTTCCTGCTCGGAGGGGCGTTCGACGCCGTCGGCGATGCGGACGACAGCGGTGACTGCTTCTCCCCAGCGCGGGTCCGGGAGGCCCACCACCGCTACCTCGGCGACTGCGGGATGTTCCGCGAGCACGGCTTCCACCTCGACGGGATATACATTTTCTCCGCCGGTGATGATCATGTCCTTGACCCGGTCGGTGACGAACAGGTAGCCGTTCTCGTCGAGGTACCCGGCGTCGCCGGTCCGCAGGAAGCCGTCCTCGGTGTACAGCGCCGCTGATTCGGCGTCGCGACGCCAGTAGCCCGAGACGTTGTTGCGGGAACGCGACACGATCTCCCCGGTCTCACCCTGCGGAAGCGGTTCACCCGTTGCGATATCGCGGATCTGGACCTCGGTGCCCGGCAGGGGTGTACCGGCAGAACGGAGAAGGTGGGTGCGCGTCCCGCGGGGATCGTGGTCGCCGGAGCGCAGTGCGGTGAGCGCGCCCATCGTCTCCGTCATGCCGTAGCGCTGCACCATCCGGCAGCCCAGGGTGTCCATCGTCCGCTCGAGCAGCGTGGGGGTGATCGGCGACGCACCGTACGCGATCACCTTCAGACTCGACAGATCGTAGTTCGCCAGGTCGGGTAGTTCGAGCAGCATGCCGATCGCTGACGGCACCATGAATATATGGGTGACGCGGTGTTCGGCGATCGTCGCCGCCACCTGCGCTGGACGCATCTCACCGAGCAGAATCGTGTGCACACCCGCAGACAACGACGTGGTGAGCCAACCCGCGCCCGCGATGTGGAACAGCGGGAGGGCGTCCAGCGAAACGGATGCGTCCTCGAATTCGTACAGGGCAAAGGTTTCCGGGACGTTGTACAGATTGCGGTGAACCGCGACAACACCTTTCGGCCTGCCCGTGGTGCCGGAAGTATAGAGCTGCAGGAACGCCGTTTCGGGGTCGTCGCCCGCTCCGGGGTCGATGTTGTCCCCCGACGCGACGAACTCCTCCCACGACCGCGCCCCGGCGACAGCGGCGCCGTCACCGGCCACGACGATATGCACGTGCGGCAGTGCCGCCGCGATCGCTGCTGCCGACGCAGAGAATTCCGGCTCGACGATCAAGACCTCCAGCCCGGCGTCCACCGCGATCGCCGCGACCTCGCCGGGAGTGAGACGCCAGTTGAGCGGGGTGAAGACGAGACCGGCCTTCGCGCACCCGACGAGGGTCGCCGCACCGGGCAGGCCCATGCGCAGCAACGCACCGATGCGACCGGGTGCCGATGCCAACGTGGTCAGCGCAGACGCCACCCGGTTGGTGCAGGAGTCGAATTCCCCGTAGGTCAAGGTTGTGTCACCTGCGGTGACTGCCGGCCGGTCGCGGCGCTCGACTGCGAATCGCCGGATTCTGTTCGGGAGGTGCAGTTCGCTCACTCGTGCTCCTGGTCGGCAACGCGCGGGCCGGCGGGCCCGCGCGGCGTCAGTCGCACACCGTCGTGGGGGGG
>NZ_JAXION010000093.1:0-16950 GCF_049311045.1 Rhodococcus sp. 7Tela_A2
AACCGACATGGTTCGGGGCCTCACTCGTCCGATATCCGACTCAGCGGCGCCGGTCCCGGACCTGCGCCCCTTCGCGCGAATCGGGGGGCTTCGGCTGCCAGGTGCCCCGCGTTTTGGCGAGGTCGATCGCTGTGTGCCCCGCCTCGGTCATCAGGCCCTGCGCGACCATCCGCTCGGCGCGTTCCCGGTTCAGCGCACTCCACGTGCTCCTCGGCCGCCGGGGGCTGAACCGGAGCCGCGAGCTGTGGGCGTCGTGTTTGCGGTGCAGACCGTCGATCCAGCCGTAGCAGAGTGCGTGCTCGACCGCCTCGTGATAGCGCAGGCTCGGCCTTCCGCTGCCTTTGTGCGCGATGATCAACCACACTTCGGTCTCGGACCGGCCGTGGGTGTCCAGCCATGCGCGCCATTCCTCAGCGTTGCTCGCCACGACATCCATGTCAGGAGCCCTTCGTCGACTCGACGATGTCGAGATAGTGCTGGTTGTACATCACGCCGAGCGCGTTGCCGAACGGATCGACGACCGACGCGGTGACGAACCCCGGTCCGCGTTCGGTCACGTCCTCATGCGGCGTGGCCCCCATCGACAGCAAGCGTTCGTATGCCGCCTCGACGTCGTCGACGGCCCAGTAGGTCAGCGCCGAGCCGAGTTCCGTGCTGCCCCGGCCCGGAGGGGTGAACCGGCGGTCGACGAATCCGAGTTCGTGCTGGAAGTCGCCGATGCGGAATTCTGCGTACGCCGTCGTCCCCTCTGCTTCACGGACGAAGTAGGGCTCGATGCCCAGCAGTTCGCTGTACCAGCTCACGGCAGAGTCGAGGTCGTCGACGACGAAATTGGTGGTGGTCAGTCCTCGCAGCATGGCAGCAGTTCCTTTCTCGTTTCTTTCCGGTGAGATCCACTCTTCTCCTCGAAGTGCTCATCAACTGAGCACTTTTACGGGGATAGTTGGGGCCATGCGCGCAGACCGGCTCGTCGCGGCCCTGCTGTTTCTCCAGCAGCGGGGGCGGGTGACCGCCGGGCAGCTCGCCGACGAACTCGAGGTGTCGGTGGCGACGGCCCGACGTGACCTCGAAGCGCTGTCGATCGCCGGGATTCCGGTCTACCCGCAACCCGGGCGTGGTGGTGGCTGGGCACTGGTCGGCGGCGCCCGCACGGACCTGAGTGGCTTGTCGGCCATCGAGACGCAGGCACTGTTTCTGCTGGTCGGTCCGTCGGGCGCGATCTCGGGGGAGGCCAGGACCGCGCTGCGCAAGCTCGTCCGCGCCCTTCCTCAGACCTTTCGGGCCGACGCGGAAGCGGCTGCCGGTGCCGTCATGAGTGACCGCACGGGGTGGAGCCGGCTCGACCGGCCGCGGCCGCACACCGTCGACCTCTTGCAGAATGCCGTGGTGCGTCGCCGGAAGGTGCGACTCACCTACACCAACGCGCTGGGGGACCGCTCGGTGCGCTCGGTCGCTCCGTGGGGCCTCGTCGACAAGGACGAGACCTGGTACCTGATCGCGGGCACCGAGCGTGGGCAGCGCACCTTTCGCGTCGATCGGATCGCCGAGGTCGAAGCAACCGAGGAGATCGCAGAACGTCCCGACGACTTCGCGCTCGACCGGGCGTGGAACGAGGTGGTAGGCGAGGTCGAGCAGAAGCGTTCCGGCACGTGGGCGACCGTCCTCATCGAGACCCGCTACGTCCCGATCCTGCGTGACCACTTCGGTCGCCACTGCCACGTCGACGCCGAGTGTGACGACGGGCGCAGCCGGGTCCGGATCGCTGCACCCACCCCTCGGGACATCGCTCGCAATCTGGCCGGTTGGGGTGGGGCGGTCGAGGTGCTCGCTCCTGACACCGTGCAGCGTGAACTCGCGCGGATCGGGGCCGAACTCACGCAGCGGTACGGCGGCTGATCCTCTCGGCCGCCGTACTCGTCTACGTCCTACTGTCCAGTGGTGAGTGTGCGCTGCCGGTTGGCTGCGTGCCGAAGCTGCAGGATCCGCAGGCCCCCGGTGAGTCCGACGATCACCGCTCCGGCGATCGCGGCGAACAGTAGTGCCACACCCAGCGGCAGCGAGAAGTCCCACCCGAACAGTTCGAGCGTGATGCTGTCGAGGTTCTGCAGGATGAACACCAACAGCAACAGCAAGATCAGGATGCCGGCCAGCAGTGCACTCCAGAGAGCACCGGTCCGGGTGTGCCTGATGCCTTTACGCCGTTCGAGGTCGGGGTGCAGATCACCGGGGGAGTCGGGGTCCGGCGTTGTGCCCGACGAAGGGACGGAGGCGCCGCTGCGCTGCGGGGAGGGGGAGTAGTCGGGATTCGACTCGCCTGGGCCTCGAGAGCTGGTTGACATGTCGTCGGGTACCCCTGCACCGCTCCGATTACTCCGATTCCGGGCGGGCATGTGCCTTGACGTCAACTTCCGACCGAACTCGGCAACCGACTGAGCGAGAAATGAAATACCGCACCATACGGAAACCCTAGAAATGCAGAATCCAAACCCCAAAACCCCCTCACGGAGCGGGCCGGGATTCCGGCGGTCTCGCCGGCGCTCGGCGATCCGGCCGGAAACGGATGCGCTCCCGAGCTCGCCGAACGGTGCTCACGCCCAGACTGGGAGCGTGTCCGGCTGTCAGCTGTGCGTGGGGGTACCGAGCCGGACGATCGCTGCGCAGTCAGAGGAGTGAAGGACGATGAAGGCGACGACATGCGGTCGGATTCGTGCGAGGCATTCGGGTGCGGACATACGAAAAACGAGGCCACAATCTCTTTCGAGTTCGTGACCTCGTGTGGTTGCAGTTCGTGGAACTGCCGGGAGTGTCCGAGGGGGGACTTGAACCCCCACGTCCGTTAATAGGACACTAGCACCTCAAGCTAGCGCGTCTGCCATTCCGCCACTCGGACCGACGTCCACGAGGGACATGCCGGTAGCACCCGCTCCCGCGGGCGCTGAAGAAACAGTAGCGCATGCCGGGGCCGATTCCCAAAACGCCTCGACATCGCGGAGGAACGGCCGTCGGGGCCGATCGGGAGCCACGAACCGGGAGCTGCTGGCCCCACGACAAAGGCCCCGAACCCTTGCGGTTCGGGGCCTTCATCGTCTGTCTCAACGCAGAGTGTCCGAGGGGGGACTTGAACCCCCACGTCCGTTAATAGGACACTAGCACCTCAAGCTAGCGCGTCTGCCATTCCGCCACTCGGACTCATGCTTGCGCCCGCTCCGGCGGGTGCTGTGAAAGACTATCCCACCGAGGCGCCCGCCCCAAATCGGCACCCTCACCTGCACTGATCCAGGACCGGGGCAATGGTAGACATGCATGCATGGCCACACATCCGAGTGCTCACCGTCCCTCCCGGGCAGAGTCGGAGGTCGTCGACCTCGTCTCCCGGTTGATCCGTTTCGACACGTCCAACACCGGCGATCCCGCGACCACCCGCGGCGAGCGCGAGTGTGCCGAATGGGTGGCCTCGCTGCTCGAAGAGGTGGGGTACGAGACCGTCTACGTCGAGTCCGGTGCGCCGGGTCGCGGCAACGTCTTCGCTCGTCTCGCGGGCGCCGACCCTGCCCGCGGTGCGCTGCTGCTGCACGGGCACCTCGACGTCGTGCCGGCCGAACCCGCCGACTGGAGCGTGCACCCGTTCTCCGGTGCCGTGGAGAACGGCTACGTCTGGGGGCGCGGCGCGGTCGACATGAAAGACATGGTCGGCATGATGATCGCGGTCGCGCGGTACTTCAAAGCCGAGAACATCGTTCCTCCCCGCGATCTCGTGTTCGCCTTCCTCGCCGACGAGGAGGCCGGCGGCAAGTACGGGTCGCAGTGGCTCGTCGAACACCGGCCCGACCTGTTCGACGGCGTCACCGAGGCCGTCGGGGAAGTGGGCGGCTTCTCGCTCACCGTCCCGCGTCCCGACGGCAGCGAACGCCGCCTCTACATGGTCGAGACGGCAGAGAAGGGAATGGGCTGGCTGCGGCTGACCGCAACCGGTGTCGCGGGCCACGGTTCGTTCCTCCACGAGGACAACGCCGTCACCGTCCTCTCGCAAGCCGTCGCCCGACTGGGATCCCACACGTTCCCGCTCGTCGTCAACGATTCGGTCGCGGAGTTCCTGGCTGTGGTGGGGGAGGAGACCGGACTCGACCTCGATCCGTCGTCCCCGGACCTCGACGGCACCCTCGCGAAGCTCGGGTCGATCGCCCGGATCGTCGGCGCGACCCTGCGCGACACGGCAAACCCGACCATGCTGGACGCGGGTTACAAGGCCAACGTGATCCCCCGGACCGCGCATGCGATGGTCGACTGCCGAATTCTCCCCGGCCGCCTCGCCGAATTCGAACGCACCGTGGACGAATTGATCGGGCCGAACGTCACGCGAGAATGGATCACGAGCCTCGAGTCGTACGAAACCACCTTCGACGGCGATCTCGTGGACGCGATGAACGCTGCGATCCTCGCGCACGACCCCATCGGGCGCACCGTGCCGTACATGCTCTCCGCCGGAACCGACGCGAAGGCGTTCGCGCGACTGGGTATCCGGTGCTTCGGCTTCGCGCCTCTGCAGTTGCCGCCCGAACTGGACTTCGCTGCTCTGTTCCACGGGGTGGACGAGCGTGTCCCCGTCGACGCACTGCACTTCGGTACCCGCGTCATGGAACACTTCCTCATGCACGCCTGACCCAGTTGTATCCCGATCACGAAAGGACCGGTATGGCCTTCGATTACGACCCGTACAAGTTCCTGCCCGCGTTGCCGACGTTCGAGGTCACCAGCGAAGACTTCGCCGAGGGTGAGGAATGGAAACTTCCTCAGGCGAGCGGAGCGTTCGGGATCCCCGGCGGCGGTGACGTCTCGCCGCAGCTGTCCTGGTCCGGATTTCCGGCGGAGACCAAGAGTTTCGTCGTCACAGTGTTCGACCCGGATGCACCCACCGGTTCGGGATTCTGGCATTGGGCTGTCGCGAACATTCCGGTCACTGTCACCGAGTTGCCCACGGGCGCCGGGACTCCCGGAGCGCCGGGTCTGCCCGAGTCCGCCGTGACGCTCCGTCACGACGGCGGCGCGCACGGATTCATCGGCGCTGCGCCTCCGGCGGGTCACGGCTACCACCGCTACATCGTCGCGGTGCACGCACTCGACGTCGACGTTCTCGATGGTGTCACGGCCGATTCGAGCCCGGCGTTCCTCGGCTTCAACGTCTTCGGCCACGCCATCGCGCGCGGACTTCTCACCGGGACCTACGAGGTCGCCTAGATCTACAACGGCGGGTGACATCGAGGCACGTGATGTGCTGCGATGTCACCCGCCGTGACGGTTCCGCCGGGGGCTACACCCGGGCTCCGGCGCCGACGGCATCGGCGATCGACCGGTAGCCGTGGGCGCGCAGTTTGCGCGCGATGCCTTTGTTGATGCGGCGTGCCCACAGGCCGCCGCCGTAGATGAACCCGGTGTAGCCCTGCACCAGTGAGGCTCCCGCGAGGATGCGTTCCCACGCCTGCTCCGCGGTTTCGATGCCGCCGACGGACACGATCACGAGACGGTCACCGACGCGATGGTGGAGCCGTTGCAGAACCTCGAGCGAGCGAGCCGCCACCGGGGGGCCCGACAGACCGCCGGCGCCGATCTCGTCGATGCGCGCCTGGTCGGTGCGGAGACCGTCGCGGCGGA
Organism: Rhodococcus sp. 7Tela_A2; assembly: GCF_049311045.1. Lineage (NCBI taxonomy): Bacteria > Bacillati > Actinomycetota > Actinomycetes > Mycobacteriales > Nocardiaceae > Rhodococcus > Rhodococcus sp. 7Tela_A2. Next base: position 5,650 of record NZ_JAXION010000093.1, read on the forward strand.
TGGTGGTATTGGTGGCGACGATGCCGGCAAGTCCCAGTTCGAGCGCGAGATCGGCGACGGCGTCGATGTCGTCGTCCGACAGGTCCGGCGCGATCTTCACGAACACCGGCACCGTCACGGTCTCGAGGACGGCAGCGAGCAGTGGGCGCAGGGACGCGACGGCCTGCAGGTCGCGAAGTCCGGGAGTGTTCGGGGACGAGACGTTGACGACGAGGAAGTCGGCGAGTGGCCCGAGCAGGCGCGCGCTCTCGGTGTAGTCGGCGGTCGCGTCCTCTGCGGGCACGACCTTCGTCTTGCCGATGTTTGCGCCGATCGGGACGGTGCGGCGGCGCTGCCGGAGCCGGTTGGCGGCCTCACCTGCGCCGTGGTTGTTGAAGCCCATTCGGTTGACCAGCGCACGGTCCGCGGGGAGCCGGAAGAGCCGGGGCGCCGGATTGCCGGGTTGTGCCTGCGCGGTGACAGTGCCGATTTCAGCGAATCCGAAGCCCAGCGGACCCCATACGTCCACACCCGTGGCGTCCTTGTCGAAACCGGCAGCGAGCCCGAGCGGCGCCGGGAAGTCCACCCCTGCGACGGTGTTGCGCAGGATCGGGTCGTCGGTGACGAGAACCTTCGAGACGAGTGCCCGGGTGGGCGCGAACCGCGTCACCAGACGCATCGCGAAGAACGCGAGGTGGTGCGCACGTTCCGGGGGGAGAAGGAACATCAGCCGAAGAAGCAAGCGGTACACGGACAACTCCCTGCGGGCCCGGCGGCGGCCGGGGTTCGGATCAGCGGACAGTGGGGTGGGGAACAGGTTGGCCGGTCTTGCGGCGACGCAGCAACACCCGGCGACTGCCGTCGGGATAGAGCCGCAGGCGCGTCAACTCCCAGCCGTGGAACTCGGCGGAGATCGCCAGGCGAAGCGACGCACTCACCCGCGACACGTCGCGCGGGAGCCGCAGCGGTGCGTATTCGTATTCGTCGTTACTGGTGTCCCAGTCGACGGGGAGTCGGGTGAACCGGCTGAATCGCTCGTTTGCCATCTCTACCCTTCGATCGGGATCCTCTGCAGTCCGTCGCCGGTCGCCGAGGCGATCACCAGCGTCCCATCAGCCGGGTCGACGGCAACCGAATTCGGCTGTCGCACGGTCGCGAAACGATGGCGTTCCTCCGCGGTCCCGGTCGACAGATCGTAGCCCACCACCTCGTTGCTTCCGGTCAACGTCACCCATACCAGATCACGCTGTTCGTCGTAGGTAACAGCGTACGGAGCGGGGCCGACGGGGTAGCGCTGCCGCAGGATGAGCGAGTCGATGGTGTAGACGAGCAGTTCCTCGCCGGTCGTATCGGTGACGAGCACGCGCCCGTACGGATCGGTGGCCAGCTGGGTCGCGCCGCGTCCGGCCCGCAATGCCGCACCCAGATGCGCGTCCTCGATATCGACCGAGGTGAGCGAGGTCTGCCTGCGGTCGAGAGCGGCGACCGAGTCGCCGCTGACGGCGATCAGGTCGGTCGAGGCGAGTCCCGAGATGGTCTCTTCGACCTCGCCGGTGCCCGGCGCGACGACCAGGACCCGGCCGTCGGCCGTGCCCACCGCCCACCGCCCGTCGGTCAGGACCGCAGCCGAGAGAGCGTCCGCGTCGACGGAAACTTCGGTGACCGCACCGTCGGTGGTGTCGACCTGCGCCACGACGCCGGACCCGGGTGCGAGCACGGTGCCGTCACGTCCGGCGACCACGGTGGCCGCCTCGGCCGGAAGGTCCACGACGCGGGGTTCGGCGGCGCCGTCGTCGAGGAGAAGCAGACGGGTTCCGTCGTCGGCGAGGGCGACCAGCGTGCCGGTGTCGGGCTGGACGGTCAGGGCATCGACCCGGTAGTCGAACGGGCGAACGTTGCCGGCGGCCTCGGGTGCCACGCTGGGGGCGGACGCGGGGGTGGCGGGTTCGATGGTCTGGAGAGTGTCGGACGCGTTCTCCGACGAGCAGCCGGCGAGTACCGCCACCGCGACTCCCCACACCAGCGCGGTCCCACGGATACCCGGTCTGCCCATCGTTCTCGCTCCTCGTCGTCGCGTCGCTTCACGCGCCGACCCGTTCCGCGGCGGCGCGTAGCTTCCAGTGTTCCTGATCGCCGTTGCCTCGCCGCACCCGGCTCGGGGCGATCGCGGTGCCTGTGACGCCCGGCTCACATCGTGGAGGATGTGCTGCCGCGCCGCGGGAGCACGAGCGGAGTCCCGGTTTCCGGGTGCTGCGTCACGCGCACCTGATAGTTGTAGACCCTGGCCAGGAGGTCTTCGGTCAGGACCGCGGCGGGTGGGCCGTGGGCCGCGATCCGGCCGTTCTCGAGCACGCAGATCCGGTCTGCGTAGGCGGCCGCCAGGCCGAGGTCGTGCAGGACTACGACGACAGCGTGGCCTCGGTCGGCGCGATCCCGAACGACCTGCATCACCGATTCCTGATGGCCGATGTCGAGGGCTGCGGTGGGTTCGTCGAGCAACAGCGTTTCGGTGTCCTGCGCGAGTACCCGCGCGAGCGCGACCCGGGCCCGTTCGCCGCCCGAGAGCGCAGGAAAGGGCCGGTCGGCGAGGTGCGTGACGTCGCAGGTGGCGAAGGCGTCCGCGACGATCCGGTCGTCGTCGTCCTGCCGCGGGGTGCGCGACCATGCCGCACGTCCCATGCGCACCACCTGCCGGGCGGTGAACGGGAAACCGACGGCGTGGTGCTGCGGCAGCACCGCGCGCCTGCGGGCAAGCGCCAGGGGAGACCAGTCGGCGAGCGGTCGTCCGTCGACCTCGATGCGTCCGCCGCTGATCGGGAGGTCACCGGTCAGTGCGGCGAGCAGGGTGGATTTGCCGGCACCGTTGGGGCCGACGAGCGCGAGCACCTCACCGACCCGCACCTCGAGGTCGACGCCGCGGAGGATCTCCCGGGTGCCCCGGCTCAGCTGTACCCCGGTGGCGCGCACGGTGGTGGTGCCGGGCCCGGATCGTGCCGGTACCGCGCGGTCCTCGCGTCGGTGCAGCAGCCGGCTCATGCCCAGCCTCCTTGTTGGGCGCGGGTGCGGCGCAGCATCCAGAAGAAGGCCGGACCGCCGATCAGCGCCGTGATCATGCCGAGTGGCAGGTCGGCGTTCTCGACGAGGGTGCGCGCGCCCAGGTCGGCTGCGAGCAGAACGACGGCGCCCGCCAGAACACTCGCGCAGACGAGCACGCGATGCGCCGGGCCGAGGAGCATGCGCATCAGGTGGGGCACCACCAGACCCACGAACATGATGATTCCCGTGAAGGCGACTGCGGCGCTGACCAACACCGCCACCACGACGATCGAGATCTGGCGGACCCGTTCGACGTCGACGCCGAGATGCCGGGCCACGTTTTCGCCGAGCGCGAGGAGGTCGAGTCTGGGAGCCAGCACGGCGGCGGCCGCGACGCCCACGAGGGTCAGGGGTGCCACCACGGAGACGGTGTCCCAGGTGGCCCCGCCGAGGCTGCCGAGTTGCCAGAAGACGATCTGGTCGCGGGCGGCGGGATCGGCGACGAAGGTGAAGAAGGCGATGAGACCTCCGGCGACGGCGTTGACCGCGACACCGGTGAGGATGACGGTGACGACCTCGGTACGTCCGTCGGAACGCGACAGCATGTAGACGAGCGCGGTGGTGACCAGACCGGTGAGCAGTGCCGCCCACGCGAGTGACCATCCGGAGGTGAACGCGCCGCCGAGCACGATGACCGCGGACGCGCCCACCGCGGCTCCGGAGGACACCCCGATCACGCCGGGTTCGGCGAGGGGATTGGCGAAGATGCCCTGCAGAAGCGCCCCGGAGCAGCCGAGCGCGGCTCCGACCAGCATCGCGAGCGCCACACGCGGGAACCGCACCTCCCACAGTGTCACTTCGCCGGCGGGGTGTGCGGGCATCGGCCCGAGGTCCAGACCGATGCGGTGCAGCAGGCTTCCGACTACTTCCGCGGGACTTGTGGGGACCTGCCCGAGACATGCGGACACGACAGCGAGGATCAGCAGTGCTGCGCCGAGGCCCACGAAGACCATCGTGGTGCGTCCGATGCCTGCTTTCTCGACCGTCCCGCCGGGGGCCACCGGATCGTCGGCGGTGCCGCTGAGGGGGCCGCCGGGGCGACCCGCGGTCATGCGGTATCCGTCCGGTACAGCGCTTCGACGAGTGCCCCGAGCACTTTTCCGGTGTCGGGTCCGAAACTGAGCAACACCGAATCGTCCATGTCGACGATGTTCTGCGTCTTACCGGCGGGAGTTTGCGCCACGCCCGGAAGGGCTGCGAGACCGTCGGGGCCACCGACGGATTCGAGACTGTGCGTCATGATCAGGATGACATCGGGTGAGGACGCGATCATCGCCTCACTGGTGATGGGCACGAACTGGGATTCGAGGCCGGCGAGGATGCCGGCGTCGCGTGCGCCCGCGGCGGCGACCAGGGCATCTGCGCCCGATCCCGGTCCGCCGAGCATTTTGATCGCCGAACCCCGCAGGTACAGGAACGCGACGGTGAGATCGGGATGGTCGGACGGGACGGAGTCGCGTGCCGCGGTGATCTCGTCGAGAGTGCGCCGGGTCAGCGCCGCGCCGGCTTCGGGCACGCCGAGGGCTGCGGCGACCATCTCGATGCCGGGGGCGACGGTGTCGAGGTTGCGCTCGGGGTCGACGAACACCACCGGCACTCCGGTTGCGCGGATCTGTTCCTGCACCGCGAGCGGGCCGATGGAGGTGTCGGTGAGCACGACCGTCGGGTTCAGCGCGAGGACGGCCTCCGTGTTGAGGCTGTGGCCACCGGGCGTCACGTTGGGAATGTGTTCGCCGGCAGGGAAAATCGCGGTCGACCGCCCGACGATGTTGCCGCCGAGACCCAGTGAGTGCACGGTCTGGGCGAGGGTTCCGGAGCGGTCGGCCACGACGATCCGGGAGACGTCGGTGACGGTGACATCCACGCCGTCGGCACCGCGCACGGTGGCGGGCAGGGTCGGCGACGGGGTGGTTCCGATCGGACGGGGGTTGCGGTCGTCGACCACGGCGGTGCGGTGACCTGTCGCGACGGAACTGGACGGGCCGTCTCCGGCGGGTGAACTACACGCACCGGCGAACGCGGTGGTGAGTACGAGCAGCAGCACGGTCAGCGTCGTGCGGGGCGAGACGAGCATCGTCAGGCCTGAACCCGGTAGCGGTCGATGCGTGCAGCAAGGTCCTCGAACAGCGCACGGTTGAGGCCGTAGGCGAGGATTGTCTCGTCGATCACTGCCTGCTGCTGGTCGCTGTCGAGCGGGGCGGCATCCAGGGTGGCGCGGTAGGCGTCCTTGAACGGCTTGGGCTTGGGGATGGCGTCGAAGATGTAGAACCGCAGGCCGTCCCGTTCGTAGCCGTAGGCACGCTCGAGCATCCGGCGGATGATCTGTCCGCCGGACAGGTCACCGAGGTAGCGCAGGTAATGGTGGGCGACGAACGCTTCCGGCGAGGACGCCGCTACCTGCTCGAGACGCTGGACGTACGCGGTGGTCGCGGGGAGGGGAGTGATCCGGCTGCGCCAGTCGTGGCCGATCAGGAAGTCGAGGTCGGCTTCGAGGGCAGGGATACGAAGCAGGTCGTCCGAGAGCAGCGGCCCGACGATCGGATCGGCGGTGTAGGTGCGGCCGATGCGTTCGAGCGCGTCGTAGAGGAACCACGACTGCGCGATCAATTCGGCGTGGGCTTGGGCGGTGAGCGTGCCGGCGAGCAGTTCGGAGACGAACACGGAGTTCTCGGTGTCCCGGTGCGCCTGCTGTGTATGGATCTTGATGCGCTCGGCGAATCCGGCGACCTCGATTGCGGCCATGGGCCGACCTCCCTGCATTCCGAATGATCCTACCTACGGAGAGGGTAGCCTAACCTTTGCTGATTCGGCGAGGGCAATGCAGCCGGTTATGCGCTCACATCGTCGAGCGCGGCAGCGATTGCCGGCGGCAGCGCGAGCTCTTCGGCCACGAGCACCCCGGTGAGCTGTGCCAGGTCGCGCGCGCCCACCAGAGTGGATGCCACCTGCGGCCGGTCCCGGACCCACGCCAGCGCCACCGCGAGCGGCGACGTTCCGAGCCCGTCCGCCGCCGTTGCCACCGCGTCCACCACGCGTACCGCGGATTCGGTGAGGTAGCGACGTACTTCTTCGGCGTGCACCTCGTCCGCGCCGCGCGAATCCGCCGGCATTCCCGAGCGATACTTGCCGGTCAGCACCCCGCCGGCCAGGGGCACCGCCGCGAACACCCCGACACCGTGATGGGCCGCGGCCGGGACCAGTTCCTCCTCGACGCCGCGCGCGAGCAACGAATACTCGACCTGCGTGCACACCATCGGGGCCGGTCGCCGTGCCGCCGCAGCGGCGGTCGCCAGTTGCCATCCGAGGTAACCGCGCACCCCGACATACCGGACGCGACCGCTCGCGACCGCGAACTCGAGTGCGGAGGCGACTTCTTCGATCGGAGTGTGCGGATCCCACGTCGCGACCTGCCACACATCGAGGTGGTCGGTTCCGAGTTCCCGCAGCGTCGTATCGAGCTGGGTGAGCAATCCGCCGCGCGAACAGTCGACGCGCCCGGACCCGATCTTGGTCGTGTCGATGCCCGAGCTACCGGACAATACGAGTTCGTCCCGGGGGACGACGTCGTCGAGCAGTTCCGCGAGGATGCGCTGCGACACCCCGTCGCCGTAGGCGGGAGACGTATCGACGAGCGTGCCCCCGGCGTCGACGAAAGCCGACAGCTGCGCCGCCGCCTCGTCCCCGTCGGTGCCGCGACCCCACGTCAAAGTGCCCAAGCCGAGCCGCGACACGCGCAACCCGCTCGAACCGACAGTCCTGTATTCCATAGCGACCGCACTACCTCCCCGGCATCGGGATCGTGCGGTACCGCACCGCGCTCCCCGGGTGGCAAGCCTAGTGCCGAGGCGTACCGAGGGTGTTCCGGCGCGCCGAGAGCACCGTTGCCACGTAGCCTTCCGCGAGTGAGGAACCAGCGCCGCGCCCTCTCCTGCTCGGCCGGGCACACGGAGGTCTCCGCATGATCGGCGAATCGATGACCTGGCTACAGACGATCGTGCTCGGAATCGTCCAGGGGCTGACCGAGTTTCTTCCCGTGTCGTCGTCCGGTCACATGCGCATCGTCTCCGAGGTCTTCTTCGGGGAGGACGCCGGAGCATCGTTCACCGCGGTGACCCAGCTCGGCACCGAAGCCGCGGTGTTCGTGTACTTCGCCCGCGACATCTGGCGCATCGTCCGGGCCTGGTTCCGCGGGCTCGTGAACCGGGAGCGGCGCGCCGACCACGATTACAAGATGGGTTGGTACGTCATTCTCGGCACCATCCCCATCGGCATCCTCGGCATCGTCTTCAAGGACGACATCCGCACGGTTGCCCGCAACCTCTGGCTCGTCGCGACGATGCTCATCGTCTTCTCGATCGTGATCGCGGCAGCCGAGTACTTCGGCAAGCAGCGTCGCGGCGTCGAGCAGCTCACCCTCAAGGACGGTCTGATCATGGGGTCGGCGCAGGCACTGGCGCTGATTCCCGGCGTCTCGCGCTCCGGCGGCACCATCTCGGCGGGCCTGTTCCTCGGCCTCACCCGAGAAGCCGCGGCCCGCTATTCGTTCCTGCTCGCGATCCCCGCGGTCGTCGCGTCGGGTCTGTTCAGTCTCCCCGACGCATTCGAGCCGGTCGGAGAGGGACTCAACGCATCCGGACCGCAGTTGCTCGTCGCTACCCTCATAGCGTTCGCTGTCGGTTACGCCGCCATCGCCTGGCTGCTCAGGTTCCTCGTCAACCACTCGATGTACTGGTTCGTCGGTTACCGCGTCGCCCTCGGCGTCGTGGTGCTCGCGCTACTCGGCACCGGCGTGATCTCTGCGACGTGATCGGCCGGTGACCCGCCGACTGTCTGCGGCGACGCCGCGTGGCGCGGCCTCTAGGCTGGATCCATGACGGTAATCCTGCTGCGCCACGGACGATCGACGGCCAACACCTCGCATGTTCTGGCCGGCCGTACCCCGGGTGTCGAACTCGACGAGGTCGGCCACATCCAGGCGAAGAATCTCGTCACCCGGCTGTCCGGGCTCGAGATCACCGAGATCGTGCGGTCGCCGCTGCTCCGGTGCCGGCAGACCGTGGAGCCGTTGAGCCACGACCGCGGACTGACCCCGGTGGTCGAGGATCGGCTCGCGGAGGTGGACTACGGCGGATGGACCGGCCGGGCACTGAAGGATCTGCTGCAGGAGCCGCTGTGGAAAGTAGTTCAGCAGCACGCGTCGGCGGCGGTGTTCCCCGACGGTGAGGGCCTGGCCCAGGTGCAGGCCCGCGCGGTCGCGGCGATCCGCGAACACGACCGGCGACTCGCCGACGCGCACGGCAAAGACGTCGTCTGGGTGGCCTGCACGCACGGCGACGTGATCAAGTCGATCCTCGCCGATGCGCTCGCCACCCACCTCGACGGATTCCAGCGGATCGTCGCGGAACCCGCGTCGATCTCCGTCGTCCGGTACACGGATACGCGACCGTTCGTGCTGCGCATCAACGACACCGGTTCGGACCTGTCCGGGCTCGCCGGGCCGGCCGCTCCCAAGTCGGTACCCGGCGGCGAGGTACCCGGCGGTGCTGCCGACGGCGACGAATCCGCAGGTGGAGAACCCGAAGGGAATACGGGCGGATAATGAGAATGTCCGGCATGGCAGAGTGGGTTGACTCGAGGAGGTGCGATGGCTCGCGCGATACACGTGTTTCGTACTCCGGACCGGTTCATCGCCGGCACCGTCGGTGAACCGGGGGACCGGGTGTTCTATCTGCAGGCCGTGCACGAGTCCCGGATTGTGAGCGTCCTGCTGGAAAAGCAGCAGGTGCAGATCCTGGCCGACAGGATGGGCCTGTTGCTCGAAGAGGTGCACCGCAGGTTCGGCACGGCGGTACCGGATGAACTGCCCGTCGACATCGATCCGCTGGTGACACCCATCGAAGCGGAATTCCGCGTGGGCACCATGGGCCTCGGCTGGGACTCCGACTCCGGGGCCGTGGTCGTGGAGTTGCTTGCCGTCACCGACACCGAACTCGACGAGTCCGTTGTCCTCGACGACACCGAGGAAGGCCCCGACGCCGTTCGGGTGTTCCTCACCCCGGTGCAGGCCCGCGAATTCGCCGCGCGCTCGGACATGGTGATCGCGGCAGGCCGCGCGCCGTGCCCGCTGTGTGGTGAGCCCATCGGCGGCGACGGCCACATCTGCATTCGCACCAACGGATACCTGCGTACTCCCGGTTTCGATCCGGCGTCCTGGTTCGGCGAGGAGAGCTGACGGTGACCCCCGTCGCCGACCTGCGCACCGTTCTGACCGAAGGTGAACTCACCGTCATCGGTCAGATCGCCCACGCCAGCAACGCGACGCTGGTGTGCGATGCGAGCTACGGCGGCACCGTCGTCCGCTGCGTCTACAAGCCCGTGCGCGGCGAACGGCCACTGTGGGATTTCCCGGACGGCACCCTCGCCGGCAGGGAGGTCGCGTCGTACCTGATCTGTGAGGCGCTCGGCTGGGGTGTCATCCCGCTCACGGTGCTCCGCGACGGTCCGTTCGGCCCGGGGATGGTGCAACGCTGGATCGACACCCGCGATCCATCCGACGGCCCGGCCGACCGGCTGGACGTGGTCGATCTCTACCCGGCCGGAGCTGTGCCCGAGGGATGGCTGCCGATCCTCCGGGCCCGCGACCTCGACGGTGACGACGTCCTGCTCATCCATGCCGACGACCCGCGCCTGCACCGGATGGCGGTGCTGGATCTCGTGCTCAACAATGCCGACCGCAAGGGCGGGCACGCCCTCGAAGGTGTCGACGGCAACGTCTACGGGATCGACCACGGCATCTGCCTGCACCGCGACGACAAGCTCCGGACGGTGCTGTGGGGGTGGGCCGGCGACCCCATCGACCCCGCACTGCTCACCGACCTCGACAAACTCGCGCGCCGCCTCCAAGGTGAATTCGCCGACGTGCTGCGCGAGTACATCACCGCCGACGAAGTCGAGGCGCTGCGCCGGCGAATCGAGGCCCTCCTCGAGCATCCCGTCATGCCCCGGCCGCTCGGCGAGCGCCGGATTCCGTGGCCTGCCTTCTGAGATCCTGACCGCCGGGTGCCCCGGCAGGGGCGTCGCGCCGCTCCACTACTCTCGTATCCATGCAGTCTTGGTCCGACGTCGCGATCCCGTCCGTCCCCGGTGAGGGGCCCCCGTTGCGGTTGTTCGACACCGCGGATCGCGCGGTGCGCCCCGTCACACCCGGCGCGACCGCGACGATGTACGTCTGCGGCATCACCCCGTACGACGCCACCCACCTCGGGCACGCAGCCACCTACCTGGCCTTCGACCTCGTCAATCGCATCTGGCGCGACGCCGGACACGACGTGCACTACGTGCAGAACGTCACCGACGTCGACGATCCGCTGTTCGAACGCGCGGAGCGCGACGGCGAGGACTGGATGGTCCTCGGAATGCGGGAGACCGCGCTCTTCCGGGAAGACATGGAAGCGCTGCGCGTGCTGCCGCCCCGTGACTACATCGGCGCCGTCGAATCGGTGAACGAGGTCGTCGAACTCGTCGAGAAGCTCGTCGCATCGGGCGCCGCCTACACGGTCGACGATCCCGAGTACCCCGACGTGTACTTCCGGGTGGACGCCACCGAGCAATTCGGCTATGAATCCGGGTACGACCACGACACGATGATGCGGTTCTTCGCCGAGCGCGGCGGCGATCCCGACCGTTCGGGCAAGCGCAATCCGCTCGACGCGCTGCTGTGGCGCGCGCAGCGACCGGGGGAGCCGGCGTGGCCGTCTCCGTTCGGTGACGGCCGCCCGGGCTGGCACATCGAGTGCGCCGCGATCGCCCTCAACCGCATCGGCAGTGGTTTCGACGTGCAGGGTGGCGGCAGCGACCTGATCTTCCCGCACCACGAGTTCTCGTCCGCACACGCCGAAGCCGTCACCGGTGATCGGCGTTTCGCGCGGCACTACGTCCACACCGGCATGATCGGTCTCGACGGCGAGAAGATGTCCAAGTCGCGCGGCAACCTGGTGTTCGTCTCCAAGCTGCGGGCGCAGGGCGTCGACCCCTCCGCGATCCGCCTCGGGCTGCTCTCCGGGCACTACCGCACCGATCGGGCCTGGACCGAGGAGGTGCTTTCCGACGCGCACACCCGGCGCGCGCGGTGGCGCGCGGGGGCGGCCCGGACCTCGGGCCCCGCCCCCCCCCCCCCCCCCCCCCCGCCGCGCCCCCCCCCCCCCCCCGCGCCCCGCCCCCCCCCCC
>NZ_JAXION010000094.1:0-16929 GCF_049311045.1 Rhodococcus sp. 7Tela_A2
GGGGGGGGGGGGGGGGGGGGGGGGGCGGGGCCCGCGCCGCGGCCCCCGCCCCCCCCCCTCCGCTTTCTCTGGGGGGGCAGTTTTCCTCTGACCGGCGGAGTTCGAATCGGACGGAAGTCCTAGAAATACCGAATCCAACGCCGACTCGAAACCCCTCCACGAACCCGCCGCTCACAATGCGAGCGCTCTCGGCGTCGTCGTGCTCGCCGTTTGCGCCCCGGAGCAGGCGGGTACCTCGGTCGGGAGATCGCGGTGCCACCGTCGGCACCGCACCGGAGGAGGAACCTGCACATGCCCGACGCAAGCGTGATGATGTACAAGCCCCTTGCCCTGGCGGCGAGTGTCGGGGGAGGTGTGCTCGCGGGAGCGGTCTTCCAGCAGGTGTGGAAGCGAGTGGGGCAGAATCGCCCGAAGCCGGAACCACAAGACCTGTCACAGAGCACCCGCGACGTGCTCATCGCAGCCGCGTTGCAGGGCTTGATCTTCGGCATGGTGAAAGCCGGCGTGGACCGCGCAACCGCGAAGAGCTTCAGCAAGGTCACCCACAAGTCGCCGGCATAGTCACCTTCGGTCCCGGAGCAGTGACGTGCGGCACCCCGCACGCCGCCGGGTCCGCCGCGAATACACGTTGAGCAACTCCACCTGGCAGAGTTCACCCGGCGCCGGTGCGACGGTCGAGCGAGTCGTGAACGACGGTGCGCCGACGGAAAGATCGAGAGGGCGGCGCTTCATGCACGACGTGGCCGAGGCGGATCCGGTCGGGGAGTACGACACCCCGTTCAGTCCGCAGTACGACGAGCTACACACCGCTTCCGGTGAGATCCGGGAGCACTGGAGCGAACTCGCCGGGGTGCTCGAGGGCCGCTCGCCCGCGGTGCTCGAGCGCTACCGGCGACGTGTACGCACCCTGGTCGACAATCACGGCATCACCTACAACCCGGTCGACTCGGTGGGCCCGGACGGAGAACCGACCGGCCCGGTGCGCTGGGAAGTAGACGCCCTACCCCTGGTTCTCGCCGCAGACGACTGGGCGGTCCTCGAACGAGGGCTCGTGCAGAGATCGCGCGTGCTCGACGCACTGCTGGCAGACCTGTACGGCCCGCAGCGCACACTCACCACGGGCTTGCTGCCTCCGGAGTTGGTCTTCGGCCATCCCGGATACCTGCGAGCGGCTCACGGAGTCACTCTTCCGGGGCCGCATCAACTCTTCATCCACGCGGTGGATGTGGCGCGGCATCGCGACGGTAGCTTCCGTGCGATCCGCGACCACACCCAGGCGCCGTCCGGTCTCGGCTACGCGATGGCGGATCGTCGGGTCGTCGCCCATGCGATGCCGGAGATCTACACCACCGCCGGCCCGCGGCCCCTCGCACCGTTCGGTCACGCGCTCAGGCTCGCGCTGCGCGATGTCGCGCCCAGCGGAGTCGAGGACCCGTTCGTGGTGGTGCTCAGTCCGGGTGCGCAATCCGAAACAGCCTTCGACCAAGCGCATCTCGCGAGCGTGCTGGGCGTGCCGCTCGTCGAGTCGGCCGACCTGACCGTGCGGGAGGGGAGGCTGTGGATGCGTTCGCTGGGGTCGCTGACCCGCGTCGACGTGGTGATGAGGCGCATCGACGCCGACTACGCCGACCCGCTCGACCTCCGGCGTGATTCGAGGCTGGGCGTGGTCGGACTCGTGGAAGTCGTTCGTCGCGGTGGAGTGTCACTGGTCAACCCGCTGGGCAGCGGAGTCCTCGAAAACCCCGCGCTCGCGGGATACCTTCGACCACTCGCCCGGGCGCTGCTCGACGAGGACCTCCTGCTCGAATCGGAGGAGACCCATTGGGGCGGAACCGCCTCCGGACTCTCGGAACTCACCTCGCGCCTTCCCGATCTGGTCTTGCGCTCCACCGTCACCGCGGAAACCGTTGTCGGCGAAACCTTGACCGCCGCGGAGCGGGAAGAATTGCTCGCCCGCGTGAAGGCGCAACCGGGCAACTGGGTGGCGCAGGAACGTGTCGAGTACTCCCACGCGCCCAGCCTCGACGGAACGGCCGTGACGGCGTCTCCCGTGAGTCTTCGGTTGTTCACCGTTGCGCAGCGCGTCGGATACACGCCGATGCCCGGCGGACTGTGTGAGGTGCTGGTACCGGGCGCCGCGCCGGAAACCGAACCGCGCGTGGCGGCGAAGGATGTCTGGGTACGGACGGTCGCGGGTGGCGCCACCACCGACGCGGCGGGCTCTACCGCTCCGGAATCGCTGCCGCGCTTCGCGGCGCCTTCCACCGAGGTGGTGGCCTCGCCGCGCGTGCTCAACGACATGTTCTGGATCGGCCGCTACGGCGAGCGCGCGGAAGATACGGCGCGACTGCTCATTTCGATGAGGGAGCGTTACCAGGACTACCGGAACCGGCCGTGGCTCGAGGGCAGCGACTGCTTGCCTGTTCTGCTCGGCACACTTGTCGCGACCTCACAGCTCAGCGAGGGTGTCGCGATGGTGGACGACCATCGCAACGTCGTGGCGGAGTTCCGCGCCCTCACCGTGGATCGTGCGCGGCCGGGCTCGCTGGCGCAGTCGTTCGGTGGGCTCGAGCGCGCTGCCCGCGCCGTGCGCGACCAGCTCTCGCACGACACCTGGACGGTCCTGGCCGACGTGCAGCGCGCCCTCGACGACCTCGCGGTCGATCCGGAAGACGACGGCGCGCAGCTCGGCGCGACCCAGTCGGCGGTGCTCAACGGCATGCTCGCCCTGTCCGGCCTCGGCGCGGAATCGATGGTGCGCGATCTGGGCTGGTACGTGATGGACATCGGTAAACGCCTCGAGCGGGGCCTGGCGCTGGTGTCGCTGCTGTCCTCGACCCTGACCCGCGAGCACACCCGGCCCACCGAACGCGCGCTCATGGAGTCGGTGCTCGCCGCGGCGGAGAGTTCGGTGACGTTCCGGCGACGCAACACCACGGTGCGGGTCGCCGCCGTCGCCCAGCTGCTCCTGTTCGATCCGGGTAATCCGCGCTCGCTCGCGTACCTCCTCGACCGGCTGCGCGAGAACCTGGTGGCATTGCCGCACTCGTCGGGCTCGTCCCTGCCGGAACGGCTCGTCGACGAACTCCTCGCGACATTGCGCCGCTGCGACCCGTCCGACCTCGAGACCGTCACCGACGGTGTCCGGGCGGAGTTCGCGCGCCTGCTCGACTCCACCCACGCCGGGCTGACGGAACTCGCCGTCGTCTTGATGAAGGGACCGCTGTCGTTGCCCGGCGGAACCCGGCCCCTGTGGGGCGGCACAGAGCGGAGGGACCTGCCATGACAGTCGCCGACGGATCCAGCGAGCCCGGTGTGCGGCGGTACCGCATCACGCACCGCACCACCTACCGCTACTCGGGCGCGGTGACCTCCTCCTACGGACGCGGATACCTGCTTCCCCGCGAAACCGACCGGCAGCAGGTGCTCTCCAGTGAGGTCACCGTGAGTCCCGCGCCTGCGGACATGTCCACCGGCGCGGACCTGTGGGGCAACCGCGACCTGTTCTTCCACGTCACCGACACGCACGAGGTGCTCGAAGTGGTCGGACGCTCCGAGGTCGCGGTCTCACCTCCGCACCCGGGGCGGTTGCGGACGCCGGCGTGTCTGGCGCCGTGGGAGACGGCCCGCCCGGCCGGCCCCGCCGGTGCGCTGGCCGTCGACTTCGTACTCGACGTGCATCCGCCGGAGATCGACGACGACGTGCGTGCCTACGCGGAGAAGACGTTCACGGCCGGGCGGCCGATCGCCGAGGCGATCGTCGACCTGACACACCGGATCTTCACGGACTTCACCTACCGGTCGGGGTCGACATCCGTGTCCACCCGCGTTGCGGAAGTGCTGGCGGCCGGATCGGGCGTGTGTCAGGACTTCGCGCGCCTGGCGATCGCCTGCCTGCGCTCCCAGGGGCTCGCAGCACGCTACGTCTCCGGGTATCTCGCGACCGACCCGCCGCCCGGGAAGGAACGCATGGTCGGGGTGGACGCGACGCATGCGTGGGCGTCGGTGTGGCTGCCGGACGGCACGTGGCTGGACTTCGACCCCACGAACGATCAACTCGGCGACGAGCGGTACACGACCGTGGCGTGGGGACGTGACTACGCGGATGTGTCGCCGTTGCGGGGCGTGATCTATACGGAAGCGCAGGACAGCACGATCGAGGTATCGGTCGATGTCGCGCCGATCGACGAAGAATTCTCCGCTGCGGGAGGACGTTCCGATCAGGGCGATCGAAACCCCGTGGACATCGGCAACACCTCCGCGGGCACCCGGTCGTCGATCTCGTGAGATACCCGATGTGCTGCCCGGACGGTGCAGGTCCGGACAAAGCGGATGTGCCCTCTCGCGCGTGACCATCGAAGGTCCTGAGTGACCGAGGTCTTCTGCGAGCCCATTTAGTGACCGGGAACCTGTAGATTGGTTCGTGATGACTGCAACATTGGCGGACCCCGTGTCAGAGGTAGTGCAGGCAGCCGAGCAGCTGCTCACTCGTCGTACCGGGGCGCCGGTCAAACTGGCGGATCCCGTCGACCTCGGGGGCAGTGGCAGGTCGGTCGTTCTCCGGGTGCGGGTCGCCGCGAACCCCTTCTCGTTGCCACGCACACTCGTGCTCAAGCAGGTGCCGCCGTCGCGCGGTGCCGGCCACGTCGACCTCCACGGTTCCGCGACAGACGAGCAGATCGCGTTCCTGCGCGAAGCGGTCTCCTACCAGTTCGCGACCGCCCTCGCCAAGGACCACCGTCCCGGTGCGGAACTGCTCGCGTACGACTTCGCGACCCGGTTGCTCGTCCTGAGCGATCTCGGCGACGCGACCCCTCTCGCGACCCTGATGCGCAGTGGTGACAGCGAGACCGTCGGCAACACGCTCATGGCGCTTGCGCAGGCTCTCGGCCGGATGCACGCCGCGACCGTGGGACGAGAAGAGGACTTCGCGGCGTTGCTGCGCCGCGCCGACGTCTCGCATGTCGCCGACACGGTGTCCGAACAGGCGATCGACGCAGTGCGCGGTGTGCCCGAACTGCTGGGTACCGATTTCGGTCTCACCGTGCCCGATTCGGTCCGGGAACGGGCCGAACGCGCCGCAAAGCTGTTCACCGGCGGTCGTCACCGGGCCTTCAGCCCGTCGGACCTGTGCCCGGACAACATCGTCGTCGGCGACGACGGCGTGCAGTTCCTCGACTACGAGTGGGGAGGCTTCCGGGACGCGACCCTCGATATCGCATTCGCCCTGACGTCATTCCCCCTGTGCGTGTGTGCCGTTCCCATGACCGTGGAGCGGATGCGGGCGATGGCCGACGCGTGGCGCGCCGAGGTCGTCGGCATGTGGCCGCACCTGGCCTACGACGAAGTGCTGGCCGAACGCCTTCTGGACGCGCTGCTGGCGTGCGTCTGGCTCAGCACCCATCTCTTCCTGCCCGAGGACCACGCCCGGATCGCCTCGGTACGCGAGCACGAACTGTCGGTGCCGCGAATCGAAGCGCTGCGTTCCCGCTGGATGCTGCTCGCCGATTTCGCGGCCGACACCGGCCACGACGACGTCGCCGGACATGCGCGCGAGGTGCTCGAACAGCTCGAGGCACGCGAAGCCGCCTGACGCCCACCTGTCCGGGTCACACCGGCGGTACGGGTTCGACGCGTGCGGTGCCGTTCAGCACACGGAAGCCCGCTGCTCGTCGTGCGCCGGTCGACGGGTCGGTACGGTCGCCGAGGAAGAACCATTCCATCTGCACCGCATCCGGGGTCACCTCGAGCACCCCGAAGCCGTGCGAGTCCAGTTCGACGAACCGAACGTGCCGGTTGGTCGACCGCACGACCTCCTCCAGCGCCGGTGATGCCGTGCGCGGCGGGACCCCCAGCAACTCGTCGATGTTGGCCGACGTCACCGACGGCACCACGAACTCGGTGGCGACGGTGCCCGCACCCGGATAGTCGGCCGGATCGGCGGGAATGTCCATCGCCCACGACGTGTGGATATCGCCCGTGAGGAACACGACATTGCGTCGTCCCGCGCCGCTGATCGCGTCGAGCAGACGCCGACGGTCGGCCGGGTACCCGTCCCACTGGTCGGTGCTGAACGGCACTCCGTTCGACGGCGCACCGAGCAGTGCGGTGAGCGCACCGGTCGTGCGCACGTCGAGGGGAGGGAGCAGGAGCGGTGCGAACATCACGGAGTTGCCGACGAGCTGCCATCGAGTCGGAGAACTCGTCAGGCCCGCGGTGAGCCAGGCCATCTGGTCCTTGCCCGTGATGGTGCGGCCGGGCTCGTCGACAGTCTTCCCGTCTACCGGCCGAGCCTGCTCGGAACGGTACGTGCGCAGATCGAGCATCGACAGTTCGGCGAGGTCACCGAACCGGAGCCGCCGGTACAGACGATCGCCTTCCCTCCGGACCGGCATCCATTCGTAGTAGGCCCGGACCGACGCGGCCTTGCGCGCGGCCCAGTCGCCCTCGGTCGCCGGGTCGTGGTTCTCGGCACCGCCCGACCACGCGTCGTTCGCGGACTCGTGGTCGTCCCACACCACGATCCACGGCACGAGGGCGTGTAGCCGCTGCAGATCGGGGTCGGTCTTGTACTGGCCGTGCCGCATCCGGTAATCGGCGGTGGTGACGATCTCGTGCGACGGACGATGCGCCCGTACTTCGGATCCCGTCGAAACGGGGAACTCGCCGGCCGCGTACTCGTACAGATAGTCGCCCAGATGCACCATCGCGTCCAGGTCGCCGTGTGCGGCGAGATGCCGGTACGACGCGAAGTAGCCGCCCTCCCAGTCCGCGCAGGATACGACGCCCAACCGGAGACGCTCGACGTGCGCGTCGGCGGCCGGTGCGGTGTGTGTGCGCCCGGTGGGGGAGACGGCCCCGCCGGCGAGGAAGCGATAGTAGTACTCCGTGTCGGCGGCCAGGCCTGTCGCATCGACCTTCACGGTGTGGTCCGCGTCGGCTGTCGTCGACACCGATCCCGAGGCCACCGTGTCGGAGAAGTCGGCGTCCCGGGCGATCTCCCACTGCACCGTGGTCGCGGGGCCCACGCCCGAGCCGGGGACCGCATCGGGTGTGGGAGTGATGCGGGTCCAGAGGACGATCGCGTCGGGAAGCGGGTCACCGGAGGCCACGCCGTGTGCGAAGACAGGCGAAGCCGCCGACGCGCCGGGAGCGGTCGCCGCGGCCAGGGCAGACGTGCCGGCGACCACCGCGCCGGCTCGCAGGAGTGTTCGACGCGTCACACGAAGTAGGGGCACGGCGTCGATCTGACCATGCCGAGGGTCCCGATTCAGGGCAAACGGCAGATATGCACCGAAATGTCGCCGCTTGTTCACCGGGTACTGCGACCGCGACGGTCGGTGGGAGCTTGTAGCGTCGGAGTGGTGAGTGACGTATTCGGTGCGGAGGATCCTTCGGCAGAACCGGACGCCCTCTTCGAGGCGCCCCGCGCAGAGGAACCCGAACCCGAACCGGAGATACGCCGCGCACCCGCAGCGCCGACCGGGCCCTCCGCTCCGCTCGCCGCCCGCATGCGTCCCGCGAGTCTCGACGAGGTGGTCGGCCAGCAGCACCTGCTCGAACCCGGCGCTCCGCTCCGACGCCTCGTGGAAGGTTCGGGCGCGGCGTCCGTCGTGCTGTACGGCCCGCCCGGGACCGGGAAGACGACGCTCGCGTCATTGATCTCCGGTGCGACAGGCCGGCGGTTCGAAGCGCTCTCGGCTCTGTCCGCCGGTGTGAAGGACGTGCGTGCGGTCATCGATGTGGCGCGCCGCCGCCTCGCCCACGGCGAGCAGACGGTGCTGTTCATCGACGAGGTCCACCGGTTCTCGAAGACCCAGCAGGATGCGCTGCTCGCCGCCGTGGAGAACCGGATCGTGCTGCTCGTCGCGGCGACGACCGAAAACCCCTCCTTCTCCGTCGTCGCTCCGCTGCTGTCGCGCTCGCTGGTGCTCCAACTGCAACCGCTCGGCACCGAGGACATCCGGCAATTGCTCGAACGCGCCCGCGTCGACGAACGCGGACTCGGTGGCGTGGTGGACATCACCGACGACGCGCTCGATCACCTCGTACGTCTCGCAGGCGGCGACGCGCGACGCGCGCTCACCGCGCTCGAGGCGTCCGCCGAGACGGCGTCGGACCGGGCCGGCGACGGCGACGCCGTCATCGATCTGTCCACGGTCGAGTCGAGCATCGACAGGGCCGCGGTGCGCTACGACCGCGACGGCGACCAGCACTACGACGTCGCGAGCGCGTTCATCAAGTCGCTGCGCGGCTCCGACGTCGATGCCGCCCTGCACTACCTGGCGCGGATGATCGTCGCGGGGGAGGACCCCCGCTTCATCGCCCGGCGCCTGATGATCCAGGCCAGCGAGGAAGTGGGAATGGCCGACCCCACCGCGTTGCAGACCGCCGTCGCCGCATCACACGTCGTGCAGCAGGTCGGGATGCCCGAGGCTCAGCTCGCTCTCGCCCAGGCCACCATCCACATCGCGACAGCCCCCAAGTCGGGTGCTGTCACCGCTGCGCTGGGAGCGGCGATCGCCGATGTCAAAGCGGGCAAGGCCGGGATGGTGCCCGCGCACCTGCGTGACGGGCATTATCAGGGCGCGCAGAAGCTCGGCAACGCCGTCGGGTACCGCTACCCGCACGACCATCCGGACGGCGTGCTCGCCCAGCAGTACGCGCCCGACGAACTGGTCGGGGTCGACTACTTCCGGCCGACCAACCACGGAGCCGAACGTGAACTGGCGTCGCGGGTGCCGAAGCTCCGCCGCATCGTGCGAGGCGAGCGGTAGGCGGGCGTGACGCCCGTCGTACCGACCGGAAGCCGGTTGCGCCGGGACGTTAAGCTGAACGATGGCCGTTTCGCGCGGCCGGCAGGCCACACCGGGCAGTTCCCGGAACCGTCACACGACAAAGGACCATGACGTGCAGACCCACGAGATCCGTAGGCGCTTTCTCGATCACTTCGTGAAGGCCGGCCACACCGAGGTACCCAGCGCGTCGCTGATCCTCGCCGATCCGAATCTCCTGTTCGTCAATGCCGGCATGGTTCCCTTCGTGCCGTTCTTCCTCGGGCAGCAGACCCCGCCGTACACCCGTGCGACATCGGTGCAGAAGTGCGTGCGCACGCTCGACATCGAAGAGGTCGGCAAGACGACCCGGCACAACACGTTCTTCCAGATGGCCGGCAACTTCTCGTTCGGGGATTACTTCAAGGAAGAGGCCATCGCCTTCGCGTGGTCGCTGCTCACCGGCTCCGTCGACGACGGCGGTTACGGCATCGATCCGGAAAAGCTCTGGGTCACCGTGTATCTCGACGACGACGAAGCGTTCGCGATCTGGCGCGACAAGATGAACGTGCCGGAGGCCCGTATCCAACGGCGCGGCATGAAGGACAACTACTGGTCCATGGGAATCCCCGGCCCGTGCGGCCCGTGCTCGGAGATCTTCTACGACCGCGGCCCCGAGTACGGCGTCGAGGGCGGCCCGGAGGCCGACGAAGACCGCTACATCGAGATCTGGAATCTCGTCTTCATGCAGAACGAGCGCGGCGAAGGCCGCTCCAAGGACGACTACCCGATCCTCGGACCGCTGCCGAAGAAGAACATCGACACCGGTATGGGCGTCGAGCGGGTGGCGTTCCTGCTCCAGGGCGTCGAGAACGTGTACGAGACCGATCTGCTCCGTCCCGTGATCGACAAAGCCGCCGAACTGACAGGCGCGGTGTACGGCGCCAAGCACGAGGACGACGTCCACTTCCGGGTGATCGCCGACCACGCCCGCACGGCCGCGATGCTCATCGTCGACGGCGTCAACCCCGGCAACGACGGCCGTGGATACGTTCTGCGTCGTCTGCTTCGCCGGATCGTGCGCTCGGCGCGTCTGCTCGGCGCCGACCGTCCCACGATGGCCGAGTTCATGACCGTCGTCCGCGACACGATGGCGCCGTCCTACCCCGAACTCGCGACCAACTTCTCGCGCATCGAGACGGTCGCGGTCGGTGAGGAGACCGCGTTCCTCAAGACGCTCGGCACCGGCAGCAAGCTCTTCGAAGGGGCGGTCGACGCCGCGAAAGCACAGGGCGAGACCGTGCTCGGCGGAACCGCCGCATTCACCCTCCACGACACCTACGGCTTCCCCATCGACCTCACGCTCGAGATGGCGTCCGAGGCCGGATTGACCGTGGACGAGGACGGCTTCCGGTCGCTGATGGCGGAACAGCGCCAGCGCGCGAAGGACGACGCGCGGGCCCGCAAGCACGCGCACGCCGACCTGACGGTCTACAAGGAACTCCTCGACCGTGGCCCCACCGAGTTCACCGGCTTCGGTGAACTCGTGACCGAGGCGCACGTGCTCGCCGTGATCACCGGGGGCGAACGCCTGCACACCGCATCCGCCGGGCAGAAGGTCGAACTCATCCTCGACCGCAGCCCTCTCTATGCGGAGTCGGGCGGCCAGATCGCCGACGTGGGAACGATTACCGGGCCGGGTCTGAAGATCAAGGTCGACGACGTCCAGAAGATCGCCAAGCAGTTGTGGACGCACAAGGTCACCGTGGTCGAAGGACAGGTGACCGAGGGCGACGCGGTGCTCGTGCAGGTCGACCCCGAATGGCGCAAGGGCGCGACACAGGGCCATTCCGGCACCCACCTCGTGCATGCCGCGCTGCGGGAGGTCCTCGGACCCAACGCCGTGCAGGCCGGTTCGCTCAACAAGCCCGGCTACCTGCGGTTCGACTTCTCCTGGCCCGGTGCGTTGTCGGAGCAGCAGAAGCAGGACATCGAGGTCGTCACCAACGAGGCGGTCGCAGCGAACTACCCGGTGAACACGTTCGTCACCGACCTCGACAAGGCCAAGAAGATGGGCGCGATGGCGCTCTTCGGCGAGAACTACGGCGACGAGGTGCGTGTCGTCGAGATCGGTGGCCCCTTCTCGATGGAGCTGTGTGGCGGCACCCACGTCCAGCATTCGTCGCACGTCGGGACCGTCACACTCCTCGGTGAGCAGTCGGTGGGGTCGGGTGTGCGCCGGGTCGAGGCCTACGTCGGACTCGATTCCTACCGCCACCTCGCGAAGGAACGGGCATTGCTCGCAGGCCTGTCGTCGACGCTGAAGGTTCCCTCCGAGGAGGTGCCCGGACGCGTCGAGTCGCTGATCGAGCGGCTCAAGGCGGCAGAGAAGGAACTGGAGAAGACGAAGGCGGCCAACGTCGCGGCGGCAGCGGGCACTTACGCCGGCAAGGCGCAGCGAATCGGCGACCTGCTCGTGGTGGCCGAGGCGGCACCCGAAGGCGTCACCGGCAACGACCTGCGCACCCTGGCATCCGATATCCGCGGCCGGCTGGGCTCCGAGCCCGCTGTCGTGCTGCTCCTGGGCAGTGCCGACGGAAAGGTTCCGTTCGTCGTCGCCACCAGCAAGCCCGCGCAGGCGATGGGCATCAAGGCCGGCGATCTCGTCGCGAGCTTCGGACCCGCGATCGGCGGACGCGGCGGCGGCAAGCCCGATATGGCACAGGGGGCGGGCTCGGATCCGTCCGGCATCCGTGCCGCACTCGATGCCTTCCGCGCCCGGCTCAGCGAGCTGGCCGGCTGAGCGTGGCTGACCTGCCGGGCCCGGATCGACCCGGGGCCGACGACCCCGGCCGAGGCCGACGAATCGGGATCGATGTCGGGAGCGTGCGGATCGGGGTCGCTTCGAGCGACCCCGATTGCATCCTCGCCACGCCCGTCGAGACCGTGCCGCGCTCGAAAGACCGCGGTCCCGACGCGCCGGATATCCGGCGCATTGTCCAAATCGTTATGGAATACGAGGCCGTGGAGGTTATCGTCGGGCTGCCGCAGACGCTGCGCGGTGAGCCCGGCAAGGCCGCGAAACTGGCGAGCGACTTCGCTCGCCGCATTCGCAGGCAATTGCCCGACGTTCCCGTGCGCATGGCCGATGAACGTTTCACCACGGTCACTGCGGCGCGTGCCCTCCGCGAGAGCGGGGTGAGCGCAAGGGGCGCGCGGCCGGTGATCGACCAGGCCGCGGCCGTGGCCATTTTGCAGGGTTGGTTGGACGAGCGGAGCGCAGCAGTGAACGAAGCCGACGGAGACCTCGGGGGAAGCCGGTGAACCGGCACGGGCAGTCCGACGACCGTTCCGAACCCACAAGGCAGGGGTTGTTCTCCGACCCGTACGCCGGTAGCTACAGGGGACCGGCGGATCGGCGTGGCGAAGGCGACTACCGCTACGACACTCCACCGCAGCAACCGCACCCGACGCGTTCGCCGGACGACGACGAGACGAACGTGCTGCATTTCGAGGAGGGCGCGTTCGACGGTCCGCCTCCCGGTCATGCACCCGGCTCCGGCTATGCGCCCGAGCAGAGCGGACAACGACCCGGCTACGCCGACGACGAATACGCCGACGGGTATTCCTACGCACAGCGCGAGGGGTACCGCTACGACAACACCGGCGATGCCTACGACGACACCGGAGACGGATACGACGGCGACGGCTACAGCCGCCACCCCGCGCCTCGGGACGGGAACAATCCCTACCCCGCAGCCGCCCCGGGCCGCGACTCCGCCGCCGCCCCGCGCGACGAGTACGACGACTACGACGAGGACGACTACGACTCGTCCGCGTACGACGACGAGGACTACGCCGAGACACGCGCAGTACCCGCGGCTGTCGGCGCGCCGTCGCCCCGGGGCAAACGAACCGGAGGCGCCGTCGCCCGCAAGAAGCGCGGACGCATCCTCGGGTCGCTTGCCGCGGCGCTGGTGCTCGTCGTCCTCGTGGGCGGTGGTTACTTCGCCTACACCAAGCTTGCCGGGCCCGATCCCGCACCCGACTTCACCGGGCCTGCCGGGCCCGAGGTCGTCGTGCAGGTGCAGCCGGGAGACACGGCACAGGAGATCGGTACCGAGTTCGTGGACAAGGGCGTCGTCGCCAGTTCCGCGGCGTTCTACGAAGCCGCCGTGCAGAACTCCGGCATGAACGCCCTGCACCCGGGCTACTACCGGGTGCCGACCAACGTCCCGGCGGTCGACGCTGTTACGGCGCTGGTGAGCGGCACCAGCCGCGTGGGCGCATTCGTCGTCTCCGAGGGCCGGCAGCTTCACGACATCCGCGACGTCAATACCGGCGCGGTGCGCAAGGGCATCTACACGCTCATCTCCGAAGCAAGCTGTTACGACGACGGTGGCACGCCGACCTGCCTGACCTACGAGGAACTCGAAGCAGCGGGCGCGAGCCCCGACCTCGAAGCTCTGGGAGTCCCGGAGTGGGCCCGCGAAGCGGTCGCGAACGTCCCCGACCGGGCACGCCAGCTCGAAGGGCTGATCGCAGCCGGAAGCTGGGATATCGACCCGAGCGCCGAACCGGTCGAGGTGCTGCGCAGCCTCGTCTCCGCGAGCGCCGCCAAATACGACGAGACCGGTATCACCGCAGCTGCCGCGAAGGTCGGGCTGACCCCCTACGAACTGCTGGTCGCTGCGTCGCTCGTCGAGCGGGAAGCGCTGCCTGCCGATTTCTCCAAGGTCGCCCGCGTCATTCTCAACCGCCTCGAAATCGGGCAGATGCTGCAGTTCGACTCCACGGTGAACTACGCACTCGACGAAACGGAACTCGCCACCACCGACGCGGACCGGGCACTCGTGACCCCGTGGAACACCTACGCGAGCGTGGGCTTGCCGGCGACACCGATCTCGTCGCCGAGCATCGGCGCCCTCCAAGCGGTAGAGAACCCCGAACCCGGTGAGTGGACCTACTTCGTGACGATCGACGAGAAGGGCACGACCCTGTTCGCGAACAACTACGAAGAACACCTCGTCAACACGCAGAAGGCTCTGGAAAGCGGAATTCTCAACAGTGGCAGATGATCTGAACGCGGTGGCCCGCAGGGCCGCGGTCCTCGGGAAGCCGATCGAACATTCGAAATCCCCGCTGTTGCATCTCGCGGCCTACCGGGCGCTCGGGCTGACGGACTGGACCTACGACCGGATCGAGTGCACCGGCGAGGAACTGCCCGGTCTGGTGTCGGGTCTCGGGGACGAGTGGGTCGGTGTCTCGGTGACGATGCCCGGCAAGTTCGCTGCCCTGGAATTCGCGACCGAGCGCACCGAGCGCGCCGTGACGATCGGGTCGGCGAACACCCTCGTGCGGGTCCCCGGAGGGTGGCGCGCGGACTGTACCGACGTCGACGGCGTCACGGGAGCGCTGCGCTCCGGCGGGGTACGCGACCTGAGGGGTGGATCCGCGGTCGTGGTGGGTTCGGGCGGCACCTCGCGTCCCGCGCTCGTCGGACTGACCGACCTCGGTGTCCGCAGCGTGACGGTGGTCGCGCGCGACGAGGGTCGCGCCCGGGCCACGTTCGATTGTCTCGGGGACGACATCGAGGCCCGGTGGGTGCCGTTCGATGCTCCCGGCCTCGGACAGATGTGCGCGGAGGCGGACGCCTTGGTGAGCACCGTGCCCGCTGTTGCGGCAGCGCCGTACGCCGACGCACTCGCCCGCGCTCCGTACATTCTCGATGCGATCTACGATCCGTGGCCGACGCCGCTCGCCTCGGCGGCGGAGGCCCGCGGGACGGTGGTCATCAGTGGACTGCACATGCTCCTCAACCAGGCGTTCGGGCAGGTGGAGCAGTTCACCGGCCGGCCCGCACCCCGAGAAGCCATGGCGCGCGCGGTGGGGCTGGACTACGCCTGAGACCGGCGGAGGGGTCGCGCAGCGGCACCGAGCACCGGTTACCGGCGACTTACCGTTCGGCCCGCTAGGTTCCCGGGGGTTTCGTCGCGGCCCCGGGCGACCCCGCGCCGCCGGAGGCCTCGGGTTCGCCGGCCGTCATGATCCGGGTGATCGCCTCGCGACCTGCGGGGCTCGGCAGCCCCCAGTCCGTCCGGTAACCGTAGAGTTCGGCGAGGGTCACCGAATGCCGGTTGCCGTCGGCGACTTCGACGTCGTCGGCACCGATCAGGCTCGGATGTGCCACCCCGCACGCCTCGGCCACTTTGAGGACGTCGCGCCGTAGCGCCCGCAGATAGCCGTCGACCCGGTCGGCCTTGGACGGAATATCCAGGCCCCGCTCGAGCCATCGATTGTGGCTGGCGACTCCGGTCGGACAGGTGTCGGTGTGGCACTTCTGTGCCTGAATGCAGCCGAGTGCGAACATCGGTTCACGGGCGACGTTGAGCATGTCGCAACCGAGGGCGAATGCGGCCACGGCATTGTCGGGCATGCCGAGCTTGCCCGATCCGATGAACGTGACGTCGTCGGCGAGGCCTGCTTCGGCGAACTGACGATAGACCCGCGCGAAGCCGCTCCGGAACGGCAACGACACTGCGTCGGTGAAGACGAGCGGAGCGGCGCCGGTGCCGCCCTCGCCGCCGTCGATGGTCACGAAGTCCACGCCCCGCTCGCCGCTGCGCATCGACTCCACGAGCGAGTGCCAGAACGTCGGATCACCCACGGCCGCTTTGATTCCCACCGGAAGGCCGGTTTCCGAGGCGACGCGTTCGACGAAGTCGAGCATGCTGTCGACGTCGTGGAAAGCAGTGTGCCGGGACGGACTGACCACGTCGTGGCCCATCGCGACGCCGCGGATCTCGGCGATCTCGGGGGTGACTTTGGTAGCCGGCAGCAGGCCGCCGAGCCCGGGTTTGGCGCCCTGGCTCAGCTTGATCTCGATGGCCTTGACCGGCGCCGACTCCGTGAGTGCGACGAGGCGGTCGAGGTCGAACCGGCCCTCTTCGTCGCGGCACCCGAAATAGGCGGTACCGATCTGGAAGATCAGGTCGGCGCCGTGGCGGTGATAGCGCGAGAGCCCACCTTCGCCGGTGTTGTGCATACATCCGGCCGACGCGGCTCCCTTGTTCAGCGCGGTGACCGCGGCCGAGGACAGGGACCCGAAGCTCATTCCCGAGATGTTGACGAACGAACGAGGCCGGAACGCTTTCGCCCGGCCTCGTGGTCCGCCGAGAATCTTCGCCGAGGGCACCTCGAGTGCCTCACCGCTGTGTGGCGCGCCGGACGCGGGGACCTGTGAGAACGTGCGGTGCTTGATGATCGTGTATCCGTCGGTGTATTCCACATCGTTGTCGGTGCCGAACCCGAAGGTGTTGTTCTCCTGCTTCGACGAGGCGTACACCCATCGGCGCTGGTCGCGGGTGAACGGACGCTCCTCGTCGTTGCGGGTGATGATGTACTGCCGCAACTCCGGTCCGACGGCCTCGAGGAGATGTCGTCCGTGCCCGACGACCGGGAAATTGCGCAACAGCGAGTGCTTCCGCTGCAGCATGTCGTACGACGCCACCGCGGCCAGGGCCGCAGCCGGGATGCCGAGGGCCTTCGACCACTCCATGACCTCACGCTAGGCGGAATGAGTCGTCCTCGTGCCCACTTAACCGTTCGTCTTCTCGGCCGGATGTCGAATCTGCCGCCTATCGTTCGTGTAGTAGATGAACGGCCGGAACAGCCGGCCACCTCGAGAAGGATTCGGCAATGGTCCAGTACCTGCTCAGCATCTATCAGCCCGACGGCGATCCGCCGCCGCCCGAGGAACTCGAGCCGATCATGCGGAAGCTGGAGGTCCTCCAACGCGAACTGCGCGAGGCCGGAGCGTGGGTCTTCTCCGGAGGCCTTCACGCGGCAAGCACGTCGACCGTCGTCCGGGCCGGCGGTCAGGGCGTCGTGACGACCGACGGGCCCTATATCGAAGGGAAGGAACACCTCGGAGGCTTCGACGTCATCGAGGCCCAGGATCTCGACGCTGCACTCGTCTGGGGACGCAAACTCGCCGAGGCCACCACGCTGCCGATCGAGGTGCGTCCCTTGCAGTGGGGATCGTGCGGCTGACTCCGATGTCGGTGACGTCTACACAGATCGAACGGATCTTCCGCGACGAGTACGGACGTGCAGTCTCGGTGCTCACCCGCGTCTTCGGCGACCTCGACCTCGC